>CAJQHT010000034.1 GCA_905478245.1 uncultured Rickettsiales bacterium
TTTGCTCTCTTGGGGTCCATACTATTATCTTTAAAATTAAGTTAAAATAATAAATAATCTAACTTCATATTTTTTTGATAAAAATCTACAAAAAGCCTCGTTAAAATATGAACATACTGACGACTCTCTTTTATAATTTTTCTCTAAAAAATATTTTGCCTATATCATTCATTAAAGAATAGGATTTGGTATTAATTGATTAAAAATAATATTTTTTTAAACATCGTTGTTATTTTTTCTTGAAAGGGGATGTTTCTCATTTAGTAGTGTTTTTAAATCATTATTCATGATGTGGGTATATATTTGAGTAGTTGAGATGTCGCTGTGACCAAGAATTTCCTGAATAAGTCTTAAGTCAACCCCTCTATTTAATAGATGTGTTGCAAATGAATGCCTTACGATGTGAGGTGATACTTTTTGACTATCAATATTGGCGGTAATTGCCAATTCCTTAATCATTTGATGAAATCTTTGTCTGGTTATATGGCTGTCTTTTAGTGTTTCAAATTTTGTTGTTATTCTTTTCTCATTATCATATTTATTGGCTCTAAATTTACCGCAGAAAAGCCATTTTGAATCTTTTTGTCCAAGATTCTGGCGTATTATTAGATATTTCTCTAAAATTTTAATAGCTGATTTACTTAAAGGAACCATCCTATCTTTATTTCCCTTTCCTGTTATTAATAAATAATTTTCTATGATTTTATTGGAATTATTTATTTGATCTATTCTGATAGTATTAATTGGAATTGATATTAATTCTGAGACTCTCATTCCTGAAGCATATAATATTTCAAGCATAGAGGCTAATCTAATGCCAAAATCTGATTTATCCTGATAGATTGTGGTCAATAATTTAAAAATTTCTTTTTCCGTTAATATTTTAGGTAGAGACTTAGTTTCTTTGGGTTTTGATAGATTGTTAGCTGGATTTATCTTTAAATAGGATTCTGATTCCAAAAATGAAAAAAATTTCTTTATTGTAGAGATTCTTCTTGAGACTGTTTTAGTGGATATTTCTTTTTTATATAAATGATTTAAATATGATTTGATGATTTTTTCATTTATTGATAGAATATCTCGCTCTTTAGTGAAAGAGAAAAATGAAATTAAATCAAGGCGGTATGATTCTATAGTGTTATTCGCTAAACCTTCTTCTGATTTTAAAATTTGAATAAAATTAGTTAGAAATTCTAAATTCTTGCTATCATTCATTAAGGAAAGAAATGCTTTATTTATATTTTATTGAAAGAAAAATATTGTTAGTTAGAAGACGCTATATCAAGATTAAATTTATGCCAGATGTCAATAGATATAACAGATTCTTGCTGAGGAATTCTGATGTCGTTATTTTGTAGGCTCAATACTGAAATTAGGAACATGAAAATTAAGCAGGTAAATAAAGTTGGGTAGATAATTAAATTTTTATTCATTTTTTTAAATTATTTAAAAGCTAAAAATTTCGTCACAAGAAATAGTTTTGATATTCTTATTATCATCTTCTAAAATTAAATTACCACTATTATTTAAATTTTTAAAGGTGCCTGTCGTTTTTTGCGAGAATAGATTTGCTGTTATTTTTTTATTTAACATAAATGCGCGCTTTATCCATAAATTCCTAATTGGCTCAAAGCCGAGATTGATAAATTGATCATAAAATATGGTAAAATTATTTAAGAATTCCTTGAGAATATCTTCTGAATTAATATTTTTTATATTTTCTTTTGCTAAATTTGTGGCAATAAAATTAGTATTTTCTGGATGTGAAATAAGATTTAAGCCTATTCCAATAATAATAATTTGTCTGTCTTGATCTAAATTATCGCTTTTTAATAAAATGCCCGCGGTTTTTTTATTATTAAGTAAGATGTCATTGGGCCATTTATGAGATATATTAAGATCTTTATTATTTGAGAAGTGTAAAATTGTTTGAGATAGTGATATAGCGGCAACAAAAGATAATAAATATTGATTTTGAATTTTATTCTTAGGTTTTAATAAGAGCGAGAAGTAAAGATTTCCTAAAGGGGAGTCCCAGTCTTTTCCATATCTACCATGACCATTTATTTGTTTTTTGGCAGTTATGATATGGTTGTGATCTATTTGATAATTTCTTGCTAGATTGAGAGCTAGGTCGTTTGTGCTTTCTACTGCATCATATTCATCTATGGTGAAATTATGATGATAGTATCTATTATTCATGCAAAAATATTAATCAACTAGAACCAGTAGCTTTTCTTGTTCGTTATGAGCAAATCCGCTATTAATTTCAAAGCTATTTATTAATTTTTCTGATTTGTCGTATATTTCAACCTGACCTTTTCTTAAGCTGGTTAGAACAAGCTCGTGATTATTCATCACCCCTATATCACCAATATTTCCTGGTATTACAGCTAAATGACAATAATCATTAAATATAACACCTTTGGGAGATATTATTTCAACCTGCAATTCTGAATTATTTGAACTATCAATACTCATTTTTGTCAAGTTATTTACTTTCTTTTATTAATTTCTCACCTTTTTCAATGGCTTCTTCTATGGATCCGACCATGTAGAAGGCATTTTCTGGAAGGTGGTCATATTTTCCTGCACAAATATCTGTAAATCCAGAAATTGTATCTTTTAAAGAGACTAACTTACCAGGGCTGCCAGTGAAAACTTCGGCAACATGGAATGGTTGAGATAGGAATCTTTGAATTTTTCTAGCTCTTGCCACAGTTAATTTATCTTCTTCTGAAAGTTCATCCATGCCTAAAATAGCAATGATGTCTTGTAAAGATTTATAGGCTTGTAAGATTCTTTGAACTTCTCTGGCGATATTATAATGTTCTTCACCAACAATTCTTGGATCAAGGATTCTGGAAGTTGAATCAAGTGGATCAACAGCAGGGTAAATACCCATTTCTGCAATTTGACGAGAAAGTACAGTTGTTGCATCTAAATGTGCGAATGAAGTTGCTGGAGCTGGATCTGTTAAATCATCTGCTGGTACATAAATTGCTTGAACCGAAGTGATAGAACCCTTTTTAGTTGAAGTAATTCTTTCTTGCATTGTTCCCATATCTGTTGCAAGGGTAGGCTGGTAACCTACTGCTGATGGAATTCTTCCTAAAAGCGCAGATACTTCTGATCCTGCTTGTGTGAATCTAAATACGTTATCTACAAAAAATAATACATCTTTACCTTCTTCGTCTCTGAAATATTCAGCTTGCGTTAGGCCACTAAGTGCAACTCTAGCTCTAGCTCCTGGAGGTTCGTTCATTTGTCCATAAACTAATGATACTTTAGATTTGGATATTTCATTGATATTGATAACGTTAGAATCAATCATTTCGTGATATAAATCATTTCCTTCTCTTGTTCTTTCGCCAACTCCAGCAAAAACTGAATAGCCATCATGTGCTTTAGCAACATTATTAATTAATTCCATGATTAATACTGTTTTACCAACACCAGCACCACCAAATAATCCAATTTTACCACCTTTAGAATACGGGGCTAAAAGATCAACTACTTTAATGCCTGTAACTAATATTTCTGTATCAGTTGCTTGATCGACTAATTCTGGCGCTTTAGCGTGAATAGGTGATTTCTTTGCTGATTCAATTGGACCTCTTTCATCTATTGGCTCTCCGATTACATTCATTATTCTGCCTAACGTAGCCTCGCCAACTGGAACTGAGATTGGATTTCCAGTGTCTTTTACGGTGCTTCCTCGTGATAATCCGTCTGTTGAATCCATTGCTATGGTTCTAACAGTTTTTTCACCTAAATGAAGAGCTACTTCTAATATTAATTTTTTACCATTATTATCGCATTCTAATGCATTTAGAATTGCTGGTACATCGCCATTTTCAAATTCAACATCAACAACAGCTGATATTACTTGTGTTACTTTTCCGGTATTTGACATAATTTTAATTTAAGTTTGGTGTAATAAAGGTTTTACTAATAACTAAAGTCAATTTAGCTATTAAGCTTAAGAATTTATGTTTTTTCTAAAGATCTAAAGATGAATTCTTAACTAGTCTCTTTAAAGTTATATTAGTTGCTTTTTTTTACAATTGCAAGAACTAAATTTGGTTTTTGATGTCCTTTATTATTAATTTATAATATTAAAATTAATCTTTAATAAAAACATGATACTGGATTAGTTAGTAATTTTAACCCATTTTGAAAGAGTTTTTAAATATAAATATCTTTTTGTTTGAATTATTTGTGGAAAAACTGTTGCAAAATTAATATTAATAGGGACCGTCGCAAACCCAGCTTTCTTCTAAATTTTTCTAAAAAAGTTTAAATTTCTTAATATCTCAGTGAATTTCGTCAGAAATTCACCATATTTTTATAAATATTTTTGATTTTTTAGTTAATTTT
>CAJQHT010000035.1 GCA_905478245.1 uncultured Rickettsiales bacterium
TTCAGATGAATTTAAAGAAGGCGATGAAGATAAAAGACCAACAGTTCAAGTTGGTGATCCTTTTACAGAAAAATTACTTCTTGAAGCTTGTCTTGAATTAATGCAAAGTGATGCCATTTTATCAATTCAAGACATGGGAGCTGCCGGCCTCACCTCATCTTCTTTTGAAATGTCAGGAAAAGGCGGTACCGGAGTTGAGTTAAATCTTGAAAATGTTCCGCAAAGAGAAGAAAATATGACTCCTTATGAAATTATGCTCTCAGAAAGTCAAGAAAGAATGTTAATGGTTCTAAAGCCAGAAAAAGAAATGGAAGCCAAAAAAGTCTTTGATCATTGGGGTCTGGATTTTGCGGTAATTGGTAAAATTACCAATACTGGAAAGGTTATTGTTAAAATGAATGGCGAAACTTATGCTCAAATACCATCGCAAGATTTATCAGAAAATTCTCCGGAATATGATCGACCTTGGAAATAAGAAATTCTAAATTAAATAAATTTATAAAATGACAAAAAATATCTTAGAAAATCTTAAAAAAATGGTTCAAAATCCTAATCTTGCTTCAAAAAGATGGATTTATGAGCAATATGACTCGCAAGTTATGAATGATACCATTGAAATAACAGGAAATGGCGCTGTTACTAGAGTTCATGGCACAAATAAAGCCCTTGTTTCCACGTCAGATTGTACCCCGCGATATGTTGAAGCTGATCCATTTTTAGGTGGGTGTCAAGCAGTTGTTGAAACTTACAGAAATATTAATTCAGTTGGCGCGACACCAAAAGCAATAACAAATTGCCTTAATTTTGGCAATCCTGAAAAGCCAGAGATTATGGGTCAAATTGTTAAAGCTATAAAAGGTATAAATGAAGCTTGCAAAGCTCTTAATTATCCTGTGGTCTCAGGAAATGTATCTTTATATAACGAAACTGACGGTAAGGCAATTCAGCCAACACCAACAATTGGCGGAGTTGGACTATTAAAAGATCTTGACTTAAGATGTAATAATAAATTTAAGAATATTAATGATGTTATTGTGGTAATAGGCAAAAATATTGGCCATCTTGATTGTTCAATTTATCAAAGAGACATCTTAAATATTGAGAAAAAATCAAACCCACCCAAAATAGATCTAAAAGAAGAGAGAAAAAATGGTGAATTTATAAGAAATTTAATCAATAAGCAAGAAATCAATGCTTGTCACGATATTAGTGATGGTGGATTATTAATTGCTTTATTTGAAATGTCTAATAATAATTTAGCAGCTGATATTAACTATAATATTACTAATAACTTAAATTTAGAACAATATTTTTATAGTGAAGATCAAGCTAGATATGTTATAACTACTAACGAAGAAAATTTAGTAAGAATTAAAAAATTAGCTGAAAAAAATGATATATTTCTTGAAGAAATTGGTAAGGTTTCTCAAGATTTTCTTAAAATTAAAGATGAATCAATTTCAATATCAGAATTAACATTGTTAAATGAAGCATTATTTCCTGCAAAATTTTCTTAATTAATAATCAGTAAATTTTTAATTATAAATGACAAGGAATATCTTTAGAGCTGCCTCTTCTACTTTAACAAATATTGGAGTACAATACCCTATAGCGCTAAACTTACAAGGATTACTGACATCAAGACCATTTTCAAAAGTAATACATGGTTGTGGCGATAGAACTTTGGGTGCAATTAATTATTTATAATCACAATATGGTAAATTAGATTTTATCGGACTTAGTCCAGGCGGAGCTTTTGATCAAGGATTCACACTAGCTTGTCAATTAAAATTAAAGAAGGAGAGGAAAATTCTATTATTCATTTACAACATTTAGGTTGCGCTGCAGCTAGAGCTATCATGAGCAGATCGACTTTACTTCAGGCAAATCCTCATATGAACGATAATTTTTCCGATATTGAATCTGGTCAAAGTGAAGAAGATACATTAAAGGCAATGCATGAGAAATCATTAAAAGAAATGCAGAGACTTAAAGATAAAGGATTAATACCTAAAAATACTCAAATGCTGAGCTATATTGCCGATCCGGATAATAATCGATTATTTAAAATTGGTGAAAATGGGATTGAAGAAACTATTGACCTATCTCAGCAAAATAGAGATAATAAGCAAGAAAATAGCTCTAATATTGGTCGCTAATATAAAAGATCGATTTATGAAGGATCTTTTAACTTGAGATTGCAATTATACCTGGAAGAGATTTACCCTCTAGCCATTCTAAGAAAGCACCACCAGCGGTTGAGATATAAGAAAAATCATCAGCTAAATTTGCTTGATTAAGGGCGCTAACTACATCGCCGCCACCGGCAACGGATATTAACTTACTCTCTTTGGTTAATTGACTAACTTTATTAGCAATGATATTTGTTGCCTCATTAAATGGCTTAAACTCAAAAGCACCAAGAGGACCATTCCAAACTATGGTTGAGAAATTCTCTAAATTATCAGCTAATTCTTGAGCGCTATTAAGACCAATATCGGCAATAATATCATCTGATTCAATATCTTTTAAATTAATATTTCTAGCAATAGCATTATTTTCAATTTTTTTACAAACACGAATATCTGTTGGTAAAATTAATTGGCAATTATATTTTTTTGCCTTTTTTATAATTTCCAAAGCTGTATCTTTTAAATCTTTTTCACATAATGATTGAGCAATATCATAATTTTGCGCATATAAAAAGCTATTTGCCATGCCACCAGCTATTACAATTGCCTCTGATTTTTCTATCAAAGCATTAATAAGATCAATTTTAGTTGAAACTTTTGAGCCACCAACTATTGCAATCATTGGTTTTTCTGGTTTTTGAACTAAATTTTGTAAATTATCTAACTCTTTTTCAAGAAGTAATCCTGCTGCTGATTTTAGAAATTTTGGAATGCCAGTAATTGAAGCGTGTGATCTGTGAGAACAAGAAAAGGCATCATTAACATATAAATTACCTAATTGAGCCAATTTTCGCGAAAATTCTTCATCACCATCTGTTTCTTCTTTATGAAATCGTAGATTTTCAAGTAATATTGCTTCGCCATAATTAACTTGTGAGATTGTACCTGCAACCTTATCACCAATTACCTCATCACAGAAATCTACTTTAATATTACTTAATTCAGAAATTCTATTTAATAATGGTTTTAGTGACATTTCAGGATTTATTTGCCCCTTTGGACGACCAAAATGAGAAATAATAATTATTTTCGCCTTATTTTCTGCTAGATATTTTATTGTTGGTATAATAGCTCTAATTCTAGTATCATCTTGAATAATTCCATCTTTTATTGGTACATTAATATCAACTCTTAAGATAATATTTTTATTAGTTATAACACAATCTTGCAGTCTATTAAATTTCATAATTTTAATTACTTTAATTATTTAATATTTATTGAGATATTATAGATCAAAAATTAGTAAATTAAATGATTTTGATTTTTTCTCTGTCTACTTATCACCTAATACCAATTACCATCCTTAATAAATAACTTTAAAGTTGGTAAATGGCATAATGCATCATCATATCGGATAATATTAAAAAATCAATTTATTTTTAATAACAGGAACTGTCGCAAAGGTTCTTTATTGACATATTACTTATAATATGCTATCATATAAACTATAAATAAATTATGTTTAGATTCTTAACAAATGTTTTTTTGCCATTAACTGCTGTTCTTAGAAGTGGAGCTTCTACATCAATTGGCGCAATTCCAGAATTAAGCGAGGAAACAAATCAATTCTTAATTAATGAAACTCCTATTCATGACAATGACGGACAATTAATTTTTGGCTCAACTCCAAATTATCAGGATTATTTTATCCCTGAAGAATTTAGAGAACATTTTAATCATCAAAGATCTTTACAGCAAATTCAAAAGCCAGAAATTTATTCTGATTGGTGGCAAAATCAAACAGGAGAAGTGCTCTCTAGTTACGACCAAAAAGTTGACAAAACTCTAATTCCTGGACCGATTGATGGGCTATGGAATAATGGGTATCGAGGCTTCAACAAAGATGGTAGTGCAAAAATTGTAAGATTTTGCTTTATTGATCAAGATCACGATCTACAAAGAGATAAAATAAAAGCAATACATAGAGATTCTATGGCTGAAATTGAAGAAAATGCCAATATTATTTTTGAAGAAATTACTTATCTTGATATAGCAGCAGATGAAATAACCCCAGAAATATGGAATCAATTTTTAAATAAAACATTATTAATTCCATTAAATATGTTTTCTGAATATCTAGCATCTATTACTTCTGACAATGTTGATTTTATAGATATGTATAATTTTATATCACAAACGGTAAAGATAGAGCAAAATAATAACGATATAGGTGGAGACGGAGGGGCTAACTATCTTGGTTACTGGTCTTATACTTATGGAGATTTGGTAATGAATTTTGAAGCAATTAGATCAGTAACAGAAGAGAGAATCAGAGCAACATCAATACATGAACTCTTACATGCTTTAGGGGTTGGTCATCCTAATGATAATGGATTTGATGCTGGATTTGGTAAAGAGCAAACAATAATGTCTTATAATCCCAAGAGTCTTTACCCGTTAGTTGGCAATAAATATCTTCAAGCCTATGATAAGAATGTTCTTAGTCTTTTATATGGCGTTAATCCAAATACTCAATATAAGGATTTATTTAAAATAATAGATGGCTTAACATCTTTTAGCATTCCTAATGCTAAAATAATTGATATAAGAGTTATAGATGCTGACGCTTGCTTAATAAATTTAAATCTTGCTCAATATAGTAGTTGTAATGGAGAAAATATATCAACTTTTACCTTAACAAAAACTCTTGGCAATGAAGGTTCACAACTAGCTATATTACCCAGTTCCAGATTTATGGAATTATCTGCCGGTATTATTCCACATATGCATTTTTCTTTACCTAGTCAATCTGGAACTATTTATATTGATATAAATAATGATAAAATATATGAATTTTATAACCTTCCGGTAAGTAATTTTGAAATAAAGATACTTAACAATGGTATTATTAATGAAAATAATACTATATTAAATAACTTTATTAGCAATAATCCAGATAAAGACATAAGAGTTATAGAATTTAGCTCTGATAGTGGATCTTCTGGATGTTCTATAAATTTTGGCGTTTTTGAAGAAAATAACGACGTCCAAATCTTAATTCCATTAGAAAACCTTATCAAACAGCTAACATTAAAAAATCTAACTATACCTGATCTTAGTAAAAATATCCGTAACTTTCAATATGAAAATCAAGAAGTGGGCTGGTGGCAACCATGCTATGGAATTGAGATTGACAATGGAATTGAGATTGACAATATTGACATAAATAATAGCAGTTACAACTGGAGCTTTAGCTACTTTATATGGAGCTTATAAATGTAAGACTAGCATGGATAGGATTCATCACCAAGAAATGCTTGCTAATCACCAAGAAATGCTTGCTAATCTCGATAACGGCACTCATGTTATTGAATTACAAAATCAAAAAGTTGAATCAAGCTTAGATAATACAGAATTAAAAGAAGTAAGGATTAAGATAACAGATTTTCAAGACAGAGAAGAGCTTGGTTTAGAAAAAGATGCAAAGAAAAAGGGGAGAGAATCAAAATCGGATGATAAAAATACAGGAGATAAAACTAAAAACCATCAACCCATGCCCAAAATAGTAGGACAATTAAATGGAATTAATCAAAATCCCGCTGAAAGCAGAAATTTTGCAAAAAATTCAGTACCACTTAGTGCATTTAGCGCCTATAAAGAAGAGTCCAAAGATGAAAAAAACAAAAATAAACCAAGTAGGCAGCCTCAAAAACCATCTTCAGCAACTATAAAAGAACAAGATCACAATAAAATATCTAGATAAATTTTGAGTAAAATATGGATATTTTTTACAGAAGATTAAATGGTTTTGATTTGCAAAAGTCCCCTAAAAAACCTATAAATTAATATTTTTAAAATATTTATCATTTATTGAAGATGGTGGGAATTGGCATTATTTATATTGCCGAGCCAGATCAATGTAATTTTTTTCAGAAGTTTTAATATAATCTTTTTCTATTTGAGTAAGATCTCGCATGTAACGAGCTGGGTTTCCAGCCCATATTTGACCAGATTTAACAACTTTACCAGGAGTGAGAACGGCGCCAGCGGCTAGCATACCATAACTTTCTACCTTGGCTAAATCCATAATAATTGACCCCATGCCAATAAAAGCATAATCTTCAATGGTGCAAGCATGAATAATGGCGCCATGTCCTATTGTTACTCCCTTACCAATAATAGTTGGACCACCTTCATCACCTGTTTTATTTTGAGCATGATTAGGTCTAGTAACATGAACCACACTATTATCCTGAATATTAGTGCCATCTCCTATTCTTATTTTAGCAACATCACCCCTAATAACCACGCCAAACCAAATACCAACATCTTTACCAATTACAGTATCACCACTAACAATAGCAGTTGAGGCAATAAAGGCTGATTTATCAATTTTTGGCGTAATATTATTGTAAGTTAGAATATTTTTTATCATAATTTATTATTCAATTAAATTTTCATATTCTTTAATGGCAAATCTATCAGTCATACCAGCAATATATTCGCAAACTAATATTGCTAGATCACTCTTATTGTCAATATTATTATATCTTCTCCTCCAATTACCAGGTAAGCAATTTGGATTCTGAATAAAGAAATCAAATAAACCACCAACAATTTTATTAGCATTAGCAGACATTCTATTCACCTTATAATGCTCATACATATTTTTTCTTAAGAATTTCTTAATTGATTGGTGAGCATCCTCTAAGCCATCAGAGAATTTTACTAATTTTTGACCTAAATTTCTAACATCTTCATCATCATTAATTTTATATTTTTTGATATTTTCTAAAGTTGTTGTAATGACATCATTGACCATTTCTGATATTATTTCTCTTTTAGCCTCACTTACGATAAGAAATTTTCCTACATTTTGATTTTTATCATAAATTCTTTTGAATCTAGGCCCAATTATTGGCAATTCAAATAAATCTTCTATTTGAAATAGATCAGCCCTAATACCATCTTCAATATCATGATTATTATAGGCAATATCATCAGAAATTGCTGAAATTTGAGCCTCAATTGAAGAATATCTTTTTAAATCAAGATCATGAATATTATTATAGCTAGTAATGTAAGATTCTCCCTGTCTAATTTCCAATATTGGGCCATTATGCTTAACAATTCCCTCTATCATCTCCCAGGACATATTAAGACCATCAAAATCTACATATCTTTTCTCTAATTTAGTAACGATTTTTAGATTATGAGCATTATGAGAAAAGCCACCATAATCAAACATTTTAGCATTTAAAGCCTCCTCTCCAGCGTGACCAAAGGGTGGGTGACCTAAATCATGGGATAAAGAAACAATTTCTGCTAAATCTTTACTAACTTTTAAGCCAGTGGCAATCCAGCGTGCTATTTGTGCTACCTCTAAAGAATGTGTCAGGCGAGTACGATAGTGATCCCCGGCGTGATTAACAAAAACTTGCGTTTTATATTGTAAGCGACGAAAAGAGCGAGAATTGATAATACGATCACGATCTTGACCAAATACTGAGCGATATTTACAACTATTTTCCTGATAAAGCCTTCCTTTTGATTGGTTTTCAGCAGTGGCATATTTTGCCAATTCATAAATAATCATTATTTGCTTTTTATTGTTATTGTTCTTCTATTCATAATAACACTGCATTTCTTATCTAATGTTATTAATTCTTGCTTATTATTTTTTACCTTAGTTAATAAAATGAGATGATTTTTTGCATCAATAATTTGATCTATCTGGTTTGGAATAATAATTGCTCTTTTTTTATCATTACAATAATTAGCTGATATTTTTTTACCATGATAATTTTGAGTTTTTTTATTATCCTTGCCGATTTTCATGATAATTAATAAAATAAATAATATTAAAAATATTAAACCAAGAGCAATGACGCTAGATTTTAAAAAAATTAAATTTTTTTTAAGAATTTGATTATTGTCTGATTTTTTTTTCATCATTTTTATTAAATACTTACTTTATGACTCTTTTCTTTAATGACGCCATGCTTCTTGCCAACTTTAATGAAGGCAGCAATTGCTTTATCTAAATGTTCTTGAGTGTGAGCTGCAGAAATTTGCACCCTAATTCTAGCTTCATTTTTTGGCACCACAGGAAAAGAAAAGGCAACAACATAAATACCCTCTTCTTCAATTAGGTCTTTTGCCATGTTTGAAGCCAACATAGCATCACCTAACATAACAGGAGCTACCGGATGAATACCAGCCCTAATATCAAATCCTGCTTCTAGCATCTTAGATCTAAAATAATGAGTATTTTTAGCTAATTTTTGAATTAAATCAGGAGATTCCTTAATCATATCTAAAATTTCAATAGCAACAGCAGCAACTGAAGGAAGCATATTGTTAGAAAATAAATATGGCCTACTTTTATTTCTTAATTTATCAATAATTTCTCTTTTTGCAGCAATAAAACCACCACCAGCACCACCAATTGCTTTACCAAGCGTACTTGATAAAATATCAATTCTACCCTCAACTTTGCAAAATTCTGGAGTGCCGCGACCATTATCGCCAACAAAACCAGTAGCGTGTGAATCATCAACCATAACTAGACAATCATATTTATCAGCTAAATCACAAATTTCATCTAATTTAGCAATGTCTCCATCCATTGAAAATACGCCGTCCGTAACAATAATTCTATTCTTTGAACCAGATTTAACTGCCTCTTTAATTTTTACCTCTAAGTCAGACATATCATCAAACTCATAGAAGAATCTTGCCGCTTTACATAATCTAATACCATCAATTAGGCTGGCATGATTTAAATTAGCAGTTATAATTGCATCTTCCTTATCAAATAAAGCTTGAAATACGCCGTTATTTGCAGCAAAACAAGAAGAATAAGAAATTACATCCTCATAACCAAGAAAGTCAGCCATTTTTCTTTCAAATTCTTGATGTATATCCATAGTTCCACAGATAAAACGAACAGAAGCTGTGCCAAAACCATATTTATCAATGGAATCTTTAGCTATATTTCTAAGATGATCGTTATTTGCAAGACCTAAGTAATTATTAGCACATAGATTAATTACTTTTTTAGTTTGATTGCCATGTAATATCTCAATATCAGCTGCTTGCGATGATGTGATAGAATATTCATTTTTATAAAGACCTTGTTTTTTTAGATCCCCTAATTCTGTCTTGATATCCGTGATAAAGCTTTGATTTAACATCTTAATTACAATTTATATTTAATATATTTTACAAATATCATTAATTAATAGGATTACCTTGATATTTAACCAACTCCCATCTCTTAAAATGACTTAGAATTAATAAGCAATATAACTTCATGTTTTTTGTTATATTGCTTATTAAAGTTGATATTAATTATAAATTAGTAATTAATTATTTACTATCTAATTTTTTAAAAAATTATTTTTTTAGAAATTAATTTGAGCCCTAGCCATGAACGCATCATATTCTTCGTTATTATTATCTTTTTTATCCGTACTGGAATTAACGTAATTAGCCATTAATCGAACATTATTATTTAAATACCAATTAACACCTAATGTTGTCTGATCTGTCTTACCTTCGATAAGAGCAGTAGTTCCATCATTGTCATTTTTATCATGACTAGAAACTCTAGCAGCTAATTCCCAGGCACCAATTCCACCTTTATCAACAGAGTTCTTGACTTTTATTCCTTTAAAAGTTCCAGATTTAGCACAATATTTTCTGTGTTCTCCCGTTAATATATAAGATGCCTGAATATAATAACTTTCATAAGTTGCTGTTTTTCCCTTACTGTCATCGGTTGCATAAGCATCTTTGTCATAAATGGTATCATTAACGATATATTCACCCTGTAATGACAATGAATTTAAGCCTAAGGCAAATTCAGCGCCATATAAGGTTTCTTTATCAATAGGATCAGTTGCTTCTCCATCGGCAGTTAATGAATTTCTGTTTTTAGAGGTAACAGTTGAAGCAAGACCTAAATGAACCAACTTGCCATCTGAATTGATTGGAGCATATGAAGCCCTAATAGATCCGGAAAAAGCACTATCATCTGACCTACTCTCATTTCCTGTAGATTCACCAAATAAACCGGTAGAAATTTGCCAGTTATTACCATAGGTAGCGCCCTGAAAACCAACAGATCTTCCAGGAACATCACCAATGGCAACCGATCTATCCATAAAAGTTATATTATTGGAACTAGTTAACCTTTCCAAAGAAAACTCCTGTTTAAACTGACCTATTTTAAATTTTGTGTTTTTAATGCCGTCATAAGATATATAAGCATCTTTTATTTCAGAGACATTGCCAGAAAAATCATTATCAAATTTATAGCCAAAATTCTTTGATAATCTACCTTTAATGCCTAATCTTGCCCTGTTAATGTCAATACCATCATGCTTAGAGTCATTAAGGGCATCATTTTCATCATAGAATTTAGCATCAACATGTAAACGACCATTTACTGTAGCTGTTTTTAATGCTGTTAATAATGGATTTTTCTTATTTGTAGAATATTTTTCCATTTTCTCCTCTAAGGATTTCAATCTATTATTAATATTTTGACTAGACTGAGCTGTAGCATTTGACATATTGGCTATTATTAGTACTGGCAACATGGCGGTGATAATTAATATTTTTCTCATAATGCTATAAATTAAAGTTAATAATAAAAAGTTGGTAATACTATTGTAAAACTTTTAGAGTTCTGCGTCTTATTTTGAACAACTCTTCATCACCCATGGGAATTAATCCTCTTTCTATGATATAGCCATATTCCCCTATAGTATCTTCATCTATCATTTCTTTAACAAATTCTTTCATGCCAGGAGTGACATTAAGATGTTCTTTTTTCATATATATAAATAAAGGTCTAGATACTGAATATGTTCCAGAAATTATATTATTAAATGTTGGCATAATATTGTTAATTTTAACACCCTGTATTGATCTAGAATTTTGCTGCAAGAATCCAAATCCAAATATACCCAAAGCATCATTATTATTCATTAATTTTTGTACAATTAAATTATCATTCTCTCCAGCTTCAATAAATTTACCATCAGTTCTAATAATATGGCAAATTTTCTTGCGTGTTTTTTTATTAGGATAATCTTTAATAAATTCCGGCAAATTTACACAGGCTTTTTCTAAAACTAGCTCAACAAAGGCATCTCTAGTTCCAGATGTAGAGGGTGGACCATAAATTGCTATTTCGTTATTTGGTAAGGATTTATCAATATCACTCCATTTTTGATAAGGATTTTCAATTAATTTACCATTACTTGGTATTTTGTCAGCTATAGCTAAAAATATTTGTTTTTTTGTTAATGATACCGGGTTTGATTTTTTAGAATTAGCTAAAACAATCCCATCATAGCCAATTTTTATTTCTACAGGTGAAGAAATACCGTTTTTCTGGCATTTTGTAATCTCACTTTTTTTAATAGCGCGAGATGCATTGGTAAAATCAGGATAATTTACACCAATACCAGAACAAAATAATTTCATTCCACCGCCAGTACCAGTAGATTCAACAATTGGGGTTTTAAAGTCACTATAAGAACCAAATTCTTCAGCTATTATAGTTGTAAATGGATAAACGGTAGATGATCCTGTGATTGAAATATGTTTTCTCGCAAAAGCATTACTAGATAATATGATTAAAATAAGACAAAATATAGCTTTCATAGTGATTTTATTTTTATTGATAATATATTCTGAGTAAACAATAGATTAATATATATTAATCCACATTAAAAGCTATTAGAGTCAATGTTTTTTAAAAATCAATAGAAATCTTTAAAAAAACATCATCAATAATATTGACAAAATTTCTTGCACCGTAAAGAGCAATAAAAGAACCCATTCTAGGACCAGTTTCCTGCCCTAACAATATTTGATAAAGAGCCAAGAACCAATCTTTCATGTTATTTTCATAACCAAATTCTCTACCTATTGCAAAAACAATATTTTGAATCTCTTTCGCTTCAAGATTTTCATCTATTTTTAATAATTCTGCCTTTAATTTTAAAATAGCCTGTTTTTCATTATCATTTGCCTTGCGATATTTCTTATTTGCCTTAATGAAATCATTGTAATAATTAATAGCGCGATTAATCATTATTGCCAATAATGGTGAATTTTCCTTATTTAATTTTGGCTGATATTTTTTAACAAAACCCCATAGGATATCGTCACTATCTGGATTGCAAGCGCTAGCTAGGTTTAAAATTAAGGAATAGGTAAGGCCAGAAAAATCAAACTCTGGAACATCGCTAAAATGAACATGAAATACTGGATTCTCAATTTGCTGCTTTGCCTCTTGCTTTGAAAAATTGCTAACAAATGCCAAATATTCATCCATAGCCTTTGGTATAACATCAAAATGGAGTCTTTTTGCGGTTTTAGGTTTTTGATACATGTAAAGCGCTATAGATTCGCGAGGCGCATATTTAAGCCAATCTTCAACTGAGATACCGTTTCCTGAAGATTTTGATATTTTTGCACCATCTTCACTTAAAAACATTTCATAAGTAAAATTAACAGGCGGCTTTCCACCTAAAATTTGACAAACTTTACGATAAATCGGCTCGTTTGGTAAATGATCCTTACCATAAACCTCGTAATCCACACCAAAAGAATACCATCTAGCACCAAAATCAATTTTCCATTGCAACTTACAATTTCCGCCAGTAACTGAGATTTCTTTTTCCGCTCCTTTTGTATCAATATATTTTACTAATCCTTTTTCCTTATCAATTCCAATTACACCTTTATCAATTACAATATTGGTTTCTGGGTCAATTGGCATGAATGGTGAATAGGTTTTTTGACGCTCAGCTCCCAAGGTAGGAAGCATTAAAGCCATTATCTCTTCATATTTATCCAGAACCTTAAGCATAGTAGCATCAAAATCGCCATTTTTATATTTATCGGTAGCACTAATAAATTCATATTTGAAGTTAAATGAATCTAGAAAGCTACGTAAACGACTATTCATATGATGACCAAAAGATTCATGAGTTTCAAATGGATCAGGAACAATTGTTAATGGCTTTCCGAGGTTTTTTTCTATTAATTCTTGATTAGGAAGATTACTTGGCACCTTTCTTAAGCCATCAATGTCATCGGAAATGCAAATTAATTTAGTTGGGATGTCTGGTGCTAATAATTCAAAAGCTTTTTTAACATAGCAAGTTCTGACAACTTCACCAAAAGTGCCAATATGAGGAAGTCCTGACGGACCATAGCCAGTTTCAAATAAAACATATCCTTTTTTTGGAGTTTGATTATTAATTTTTTTTAATATTCTTCTTGCTTCCTGAAATGGCCAAGAATTTGATTTATTATAAATTTCTTGTAAATTATCTTGCATTAACTTAAAATTGTGATTATACCAATTCCCATCTTTAAAATGGGTTAAAATAATAAATTAATAAAGAAAAACTATTTAAGCTTTTCATGAATTAGAAATTTTATTCCTCTATTTTTTTATAAAGCTTCTTTGAGGTCAAATTTTATACCATAATAATAAATTTGTCTATAAAAAAAATACTGCTAAGCCCTAATTTTAATGAATTACTATAGTAAAATGCTTACAAATCAAATTAGATCAAAATTTTTAGATTATTTTAAAAAAAATAATCACGAGATTCTACCATCATCACCATTAGTTCCATATAAAGATCCAAGCTTGATGTTTGTTAATGCTGGAATGGTACAATTTAAAAATTATTTTACTGGACTGGAAACGCCAAAATTTAAACGAGTAGCAACTTCGCAAAAATGCGTTAGAGCAGGAGGAAAGCATAATGATCTTGATAATGTGGGCTTTACTTCTAGACATCATACCTTCTTTGAAATGCTAGGCAACTTCTCATTTGGAGATTATTTTAAAGAGGAGGCAATTTATTACGCCTGGGAATTCTTGCATAAAGAATTAGCACTGCCAAAAGATAAATTACTTATAACAATTTACCATGAAGATGAGGAAGCTGAAAATTTATGGAAAAAAATTGCCAACCTTAATAATGACAAAATAATAAAAATTAGCAGTAATGATAATTTTTGGTCAATGGGAAAAACTGGTCCCTGCGGCCCTTGTTCAGAAATTTTTTATGATTATGGTGACAAAATAGAAGGCGGCCCACCCGGAAGTAAAGATGAAGATAAAGATCGTTTTGTAGAAATATGGAATTTAGTTTTTATGCAATTTGAAAAAGATGAAAACGGCAAAATGAAGCCACTACCAAAACCATGTATAGATACCGGAATGGGACTTGAGAGAATAGCAAGTGTATTGCAAGGAAAAACCGACAATTATGAAATAGATAGCTTTGAGACCTTAATTGATGAGATCAAAAAATATAATGTATCAAAATGATACATTATGTGTCAAAATTACACAGTATCTGTATTAAAATGACACATAAAAAGGCATTATACCATTTCTTAGTTTTTAACCCATTTTAAAGATGGGAATTGGTATAAGGCTTTTTGATAATTTATGGTTAAAAAGATGAAGAAGATAAGCTTATTTAATCATTATAATTTAAAGATGGATTTTGGCATTACATCTGCCGCGATATACTCACTGCTTCACGAGAATCTACCTGTTCAGCAGTAATATTTGATGGCATTCCACTAGGAGTTTCATGTAATTCCTCAGAGCCCTCTTGAGTATTTTCTGACTCTCCCCCTAAATCAACTAGAAGCTTTGCCAGAGAATCACCTAATTGAAGCTCTTCAGCCTGCGATGCTTCTGGTTGTTGCTTAAGATTATCAAGCGAACTTTGTATAAAATTCATCAACATCTCACTATCAATAAGATCTGCAAATAATGATCCTTGAGCTGAGGCTTCTGGATCTTGAATATTCACCTTGTAATATCCTTATCTAAATTAAATTCTACACTTTGCATAAAATTCTCTACCATAGATGTATCAATGTTTTTTGCAAAAAGTTCCTGGTTGCAAATAATTAACTCAAGAGACTGTTGATCAATATTTTCTAATAACTTCGGGTCAATATTTTTAAAGAGTTCTTCGATAAAAATTTCTGTTTCTTCTTGGACTTTTGATCCTTTTTCCTTATCTCTCAGTAATTCTACAAAAGCATTTTTAAGTAATTTTATAAAACTGACCACCAATGACTCATCTCCAGATTCCTTTTCTTTTTTTGAGTCTTCATTTGTGCTTACCAGTTCTTGTTCTAGATTAGCATTTGCAAGTGCCTCTTGTACCATTATTCTCTCCCGCCCTAAATCTGCTTCTGCCTGTGCTTGAGCTGCTTTAGCGTCTGCTTCTACTCTATTTCTATCCTCTTTTTCTGTTTCCACCTCTGCTTCCGCTTGAATTTGAGCCTCTTGCGCTACTTTCTTGTCTGTCTCTGCTTGAATTTGAGCCTCTTGCGCTACTTTCTTGTCTGTCTCTGCTTTGCTTTGAGCCTCTTGCGCTACCTTCTTATCTGTCTCTGCTTGAAGTTGAGCCTCTTGCGCCACTTTCTTATCTATCTCTACTTGACTTTGAGCTTCCTGCACTATATCAGCTTCTGATTCTGTATTCTTATGATCTTCTTCAGGTTTATCTTCCAATTCAGGCTCTACTTCACTATCTTCAGCAACATCTTCATTGAGGACTTCATTATCTAACTCCTGACCATCTTCTTCTTGATTGCTTTCTTGCCTTTTATCTCTATTTTCCTCTTCAACCCCGCCGCCTTCACCATTAACACCTAATAAAAAACCATCCCCTCCCTTCTCTATTCCTTCACCTTCTGACAAAAATTCTTCCAAATCCTCTATGTCAAGATCTTTCTCGTCCAATTCATCTTCTTCAACAACATTATCATCGTCACTACCTTCGCCGTCAGACTTATTATCACTATCTTCAGAGCTATCCTCAGTAGTATCTGTCTCCGAATTTTCACCATCAGCATCCTCTCCATCTTCTTCACCTTCTTCACCTTCTTCACCTTCTTCATCTAATTCTTCTTCAGCATTCTGATAATCTTCTTTTAATTTTTCGCCTGAGTTCTGTTTTAATTCTTTTGTCATAAATAAAATAACCTATAAATTGATACTGAAAAAAGACTAAGTGTTAAAAGTTTCCCTAAAGATGGGTTTTAGCATAATTCTATATTTCTTAATTAAAAACTAAGAAATAATATGATGTAAAATTATCTTCTTTTTTTATCTTTCGCCTTTGATGCTATTGATCTACCTTTTCCATTTTTAAAGCTATTAATAATTTTTTCAGCATCGCCAAATGGAACAGCTACAAAAGAAAAAGCATCAAGTATTTTAATATCTGTAATATTACGCGAATTTACTCCACTTTCTTTTTCGATAAACTTAGCTAAGTCAACAGGGCCTGTAAAATTATCTTTTCTTCCTTTAGCTATAAATAATCTTGTTGTACCCTTTTTATCAACCCTAGATTTATCTCCTTTCAATCTATCATTATTACGACTATTGCTTGAAATATCTTGATAATTTGATGCTGTTAATTCATCTTTAAATGCATGCTTAAGAATTGCAGCGACTGCAATATTAGCATCATTTCCCTCTAATATTTCTTGAGCAATTCCTGTTAACTCATCTAGATTGCCTGACTCTATTATTTGTATAACAGATTTTTTAATTTTATCTTTCTTATTTTGAATAATATCTTTTACATCAGGAACATTTTGTTTTGCGATATCAGTCTTGGTAACTCTTTGAATATTCATTAATTTACGATATTCTGAAGATGTTACTAATGTTATAGCCGTTCCTTGACGACCAGCTCTACCAGTTCTACCAATTCTATGAATATAGCTTTCAGGATCTTGAGGTATGGCATGATTAATTACATGAGTTAAATGATCAACATCAATACCGCGTGCAGCAACATCTGTTGCCACTAAGATATTAATATTTTTCTTTTTAAATTTTTGTAATGTTTTTTCTCTTTGCACCTGAGAAATATCGCCATGTAATGCTGCTATACGACATCCTCGATTTGCTAATTTATTAGAAATATCCTCTACATCAAGCTTGGTACGGCAAAATATTACACCATAAAATTCATCTTCAACATCGATGATACGGTAAAGTGCTTCAAATTTATCTGATTGACGCACCTCAAAATAGATTTGCTGAATATTATTTTTTGCCATATCATCTTTCTTGCTAGCAATAACTTCATAATCACCCATATATTTTCTGGCTAATTTTAAAATATTTGCCGGCATTGTAGCTGAAAATAATAAAACTCTTTTTTCTTTTGGAGTTTCCTTTAATATTTCCTCAATATCCTCAATAAAGCCCATATTTAACATTTCATCAGCTTCATCTAAAATAACATAATCAATATTACGAAAATTTAAAGTTTTTCTGTTTAAGTGATCAATAATACGACCAGGAGTACCAACAATTATATCTACTCCTCTTTTGATTCTTTCAAGCTGCCTTTCAATTGGCTGTCCGCCATAAATAGCTAAAACACTAATTTTTTTATGAATAGATAAAGATCTGATTTCTTCTGCTACTTGTATTGCTAGCTCTCTTGTTGGAGCCATAATTAAGGCTTGAACCTTAGAAGATCCTGGCTTAACATTTTCAATTAAAGGAATACCGAAAGCTCCTGTTTTTCCTGTTCCGGTTTGAGCTTGTCCAACTATATCCTTGTCACCTTTAAGTAATTTTGGTATAGTTAGTGATTGTATTGGTGTTGGCTCTTCAAAGCCTTTTTTCTGAAGGGACTCTATCATATTATCTGACAGGCCTAATTCTTTAAATTTAGTAAGATTTGACATTTTGTTTGATTAATTAAAGGAAAGATAAAATGGCATAATACCATTTTAAATGAAAGTTAACATAATGCCTCTTTCAATTAACAATCAAAAATGGCATAACATCACTACTTATATTAGTTTTTTATATTATAAATATATCGTTTTTACAAGATAATATAAATAGGATCTGATGTAATACCAAATCCCATTCTTTAATGAATGATATAACAAAATATTTTTTAGATAAAAATTATAAAAAACGAGTCGTAATATGTTCATATTTCGCGAGGCTTTTTATGATTTTAATCAAAAAATATAAAGTTAGATTATTTATCATTTTAACCCATTTTAAAGATGGGAATTGGTATAATATAGAACGCAAAATGCCCAAAGTCAAGCTAATTCTATCAAAACCTGATTAAGCATTAATTATTTTTAAGAAAAGTTAGACTTTAAATCATCTAAATTTTGAATAGATTTTGAATTAACTTCTTTGCAAGTTCTACCAGCTAAACCAGAAAGAACTTTTCCTGAACCAATTTCTACAATATCTTTAACTCCAGAAGCTTCCATTAAGAGCATTGTTTCCCTCCATCTAACCTGACCAGTGATTTGTTCTACTAATAAATTTCTAATGATATCAGGGTTAGAAACTAAATCAGCCGTAACATTGGCAATTAAAGGTATTTTAGGTTCTTTAATTATGATATTATCCAAAGCTTCTTTCATTTCAATTGCAGCTTCCTGCATAAGATTACTGTGAAACGCACCGCTAACTGGCAAAGGTAGGGCTCTTTTAATACCTTTCTCTTTGGCAATTATGATAGCATTATCAATAGCTGATTTTGAGCCACTAATTACAATTTGACCAACACAATTATCATTAGCAAATTGACAAATTTCGCCATTCTGATTTGCCAAATTAACTACCTCCTGAACCAAATTAATTTCAGCACCTATTATTGCCGCCATTGCACCTTGTGTTTTTTGACCACATGCTGCCATAGAATTACCTCTAATTTGTAGTAATTTTGCTGTATCTTCAAGTGAAATAGCGCCAGATGCACAAAGAGCTGAATATTCACCTAAGGAGTGACCAGCAACAAATGAAGCAATATCACTTACTTTTTTACCAAATTCCAACTCAAGAACCTTTACTAGAGCCATAGAAACTGCCATTAATGCTGGCTGGGTGTTTTGTGTTTGTGTTAAATCTTCAGCCGGTCCTTCAAATATTATTTTAGATAAATTAACTTTTAAAATATCGTCAACTATTTGAAATATTTCTTTGGCGCTTTTAAAATTATCATATAAATCTTTACCCATTCCAACTTTTTGCGAACCCTGTCCTGGAAAAACTAATGCTGTATTTTCTTTCATTTTATATATTTTTTATTTTGTATATTTCTTTAAGATATTTGTGAGCCTATCTTTTATTATTGGATCCTTTAATCCATAAGCAATATTTGCCTCAACATACCCAATCATACTACCACAATCAAAACGTTGCCCCCTATATTCTTTAGCGTAAAATGGTAAGTCTTTTGACATTTCCAACATTGCATCGGTAAGTTGTATTTCTCCACCAGTTCCAACTTCTTGCTTTTCTAAATATTTAAAAATTTCTGGCTGTAGAATATAGCGACCATTTATAGCTAAATTTGAAGGAGCTTCTTCAATCGATGGTTTTTCAACCATGTCTAAGATTTTATTATTTATATCAGTTTTAACAATTCCATATTTATTTACTTCTTGTTTATCTACGGCATTAACGGAAACTATATTAGATTTTTCTGCTGTGTTTTGATAAAAATCTACCATTGATTTCAAAAAATTATCTTTATCCAGAATCATTTCATCCGCTAAAATAACTACAAAAGGCTCATCTTTAATAAAATTACGAGCACACCATATGGCATGACCAAGTCCAAGAGGTTTTTGCTGACGCACAAATGCAATTTGACCAGCCTTAGGGAGCCAGCCAGTAATATTTTCTAACTCCGCATCTTTTTGTGTATTACTAAGATTTGTTTCTAATTCGTAAGAATGGTCAAAATGATTATTTATAGCATTCTTATTTCTGCCAGTTATAAAAATAAATTCTTCTATACCAGCTCTCTGAGCTTCCTCAAATGCATATTGAATGATAGGCTTACTTAAAACAGGTAACATTTCCTTTGGCATAGACTTGGTAACCGGAAGAAATCTAGTTCCAAGTCCTCCAACTGGAAATACAGCTTTTTTAATAGCTTTGTTAACCTTCATTCTCGTCATTGGTTTGAGTACTATTCATTAGATTTAATTTTCTATAAACAGTTGAACGGCTTACTTCTAATTTTTTAGCAATTTCAGATAAATTACCATCATATAATTCGTGTAATCTGGCCACAATTTCTTTTTCAATATCCTCTAGGCTTTTACAAGCACCCTCTTCATCAAAAATATCAAAAATCTCACTATCTTTCATTCTAGGCTTTCTAATTATTGATGATAGCTTAGAAACTGATATTGGCTGATTATCAATCATCATAATTTGAGGAAAGTGACGAGTTTCAAGATATTCATCATCGCATAATACAACTGCCCTAAAAACATAATTCTTTAATTGTCTAACATTATCTTCCCAATCATAACTTGTAAGTAATTTCATGGTATTATCGCTAATTCCCTTAATTTTCTTATTTTCATTAACGCTAGAATTATGACAAAAATTATCCGCTAATAATTTAATATCATTAGAATCTCTTTCATGTAATGCTGGAACTTTAATTGGAAATATATTTAATCTATAGCATAAATCTTCTCTAAATTTTTTCTTCTTTACTAAGATTTCTAAATCATAATTAGATGAAGCTATAATTCTGGCGCTGCTTTTATAAATAGTTTTAGAGCCATTAGACTGGAATTGACCTTCCTGCAAGAATCTTAACAATTTAATTTGCAGATCCATGCTTAGCTCATTAATATTATTTAAAAATAATGTACCATCAGTTGCTTCTCTAATTTTTCCTATATTTCTCTCAACGAGGCCATCTTCTGCTTTTCTTTCATAGCCAAACATAACATCGGAAGCTGAATTTAACTGCAATCCCGCACAATCAATTACCACAAAAGGTCTACCAGATCTAATGCCAGAGCCATGAATAGAGCGAGCAAGTAACTCTTTACCGGTACCGCTAGGTCCCTCTATTAGAACAGGCACTGCAGAATTGGATACTCTTTTTGCTAAATTAATTGCTTCAATTAAGCTAGAATCTTCGCCTATTATGTCAGAGAAAATAACTTGATTCTTACTTTTGCGCTCTAAATTATATACTTGGTATTTTAAATTTCTTTTCTCAATAGCATTATTAATTGAGGCTATAACTCTTGCAAATACATCTTTTTCTCCTTTAACTATATAATCAACCGCACCAAGATTAATAGCATTAATTGCCAGTGATATATCATTTGTTGCAGTAAGAACTATAATTTGCAAATCTCCTCTCACTGATGAAATTTGCTTTAATACCTCTAAACCACCAATATCCGGCATTGAAAGATCAAGTAACATGACATCAATATCATGAGGTGCCAGATTATTTATATTATTTTGCTTCTTTAAAAAGAAATCCACTACATCTTGACCCTTATTCATAACTAAAGTGTCATGATTCATATCTTTTATGAATTTGCTCAGCATTTTTGCCTGAACTAATTCATCATCAACAATTAATATATTTCTAGACATATTTAAATTTTGTGTTTATAAATTAAAATCCTTTATTAATCCTCCTTAGATTAATTTTAAACTAAATACTTACTATTATATTGGTATATATTTTATATCTGATATAATTTAGGCTTAAAAAATTATCAATAAATTAAGATTTTTAATAATATCAGAGTTCATCTTTGAAACTTACTTAAAAAAATGAGATAAATTTTGTCAAAAATATTATTTATAATCAAATTTAGCAAATAAAGAATTTGATATAAAATAACTTAAGTTGTATAAATTTGCAGATATTTATCAATTAAATTTATAGAATAGTATACATTATATTGCAAGGTAATTATATTAAAAGATATTTTTTTATTTTCCCTGGTAAGCTATCAATAATATTTATTAGAAGAAATAATAGTACAACTTATATCATATATAAGTTATGTTAATTATTTAATAATATTATTTAATATTAATAAGATAATTGTAAATCTTTAAGAATTTAACTCCTGATGAAGTTGTATTATTTTTGCAGCCGTCTCTTCAACTGATCTCTTGGTAACATCAATAATTTTACAATTTAATTTTAAAAATAATTTGCGAGATTCAGAAATTTCTTTTTGCACATTTTCTAAATCTATATAGTTTGTTTTTATTTCCTGACCCAGTGACAACATTCTATTTTGCCTAATTTGTATTAATTTTTCTGGATTGATTGTTAAGCCAATAATAAGAGGTTTTTTAAGATTATAGATATTATCCGGTATTGCTTCAATATTAACAAAGGGTATATTGGCAGCCTTATAGCCTCGACAAGATAAATACACGCTAGTTGGAGATTTCGAAGTTCTAGAAACGCCAATGATAATGATGTCAGCATCATATAAATCCCAGCTTGACTGACCATCATCGTGATTAATAGTATAATTTATCGCCTCAACCCTTGAAAAATATTCTTCATCCAATATATGCTGTCTACCAATGGCATTATTAACACTAACTCCTAAATAATTTGAAAATTCCGTAACTATTCTTGACAAGACGGGAATGCAAGGTATTTGCATAATATGGCAATGACTCTTTAATTCCTTAACGAGACCATCCTCTAAAATGGTATATAAAACTATTCCTGGATTTTTTGATACTGATTCAATAATTTTTTTAATTTGTGATTTAGTTCTAACAAGTGGCCAAACAAAATCTAACGCCTCAACATCTTCAAATTGAGAAAGCACCGCTCTTGAAACTGAGCTCAAAGTCTCCCCTGTTGAATCCGATATTAAATGTAAATTAATTTTTTTAGTCATCTTCTTTATTATATGCAGGAAGTTTTATATCACTATTGATAATAATGGTGACTCTTGTGCCCTGAGGAACTCTAATCACTGGTTCGGTATCAATAGTATCACTAATAACATCAGCTACCGTATCAACTATAGTACCGGTAACATCGGTAATAGCCTGAGAAGAAGCACTACTAGTTGTTGTGGTGGTGCCAGTAGTGGCGTCTGTTGTAGTGGTAGACTCATCACTACCACTTAAACTTTCTGCCGCTATAGCGCCCCCAACAGCTAAAATACTAGTTAAAATTGAATTAGTAATTACAGATCCATATCTATTATCAACATCTCCTTCTATTCCAGCCCTACCAAATTGATCGGACGCATCTATTGCAACATCAGCTACCACGCCGTCAGGCCTTATCAACCTTGTCCAGCTAATACTAACTCTACCCTGACCCCTAATTACCTCACTGGAGTAAGTTCCATAAACCCTTGAACCTTTAGGTATCAAAATATTACCACCAGATTCAGCATAAACATCACGACTAATGACACCCCTTACATCCCCTGGGAATTCAGTATTAATTGCCGTTTCCAGAATGGAATTTATTATTTTACCTTGCATGATCATTGTAGTTCTATCTTCTACATATTGCGCTGTTACGTCAGGCTCTGATTTTTCCAAATCATTAATAGGGTCGTTATTCAAATTAATAATATTATTCTCATATCCAACACTATTTGCTGGACCAGCTCCACCAGAAACAACTATAATGGACCCAGGTGTCTTAATATTATCTAACTGATTATTGCTATTATTGTTATTATTTGATTTAGATGAATTTGGTGCGTTACCTACAATATCATTAATTGATTGTTGTTGCCCATTATTTTGAGATATATCAACTATTTCCTTGCCTGGTTCAATGATATTTTCTTTCGGCAAATCTAAAAATGTTGGTAACATATCTAAAGCGTCACTCTTTGGTATTTCAGGTAAGTCTGGTACTGAAGGAATATTAGGTTCCTCTAGAATTATATCTTCTTCCTCTGTGGATTGGGCACTTTCACCAAAAATACTCTCCAATTCATCTAAATTAACTGATTCAGCCGGGGCTTCACTGGAAAAATCTTGTTGAGTATTAACAGGCTGTAATTCAACCTTACTTACATCTTGATTGGTATTAAAAAATAAAAAATATAGTACGGAACCAATTAAAATTGCCGATACAGCAATTAAAGCTACCTTACTACCTTTGCCGCTAGCTACATCTGGAGCACTAGTATCAAGCGAACTATTATCATAATCAAACTCTTCTTCATTGTCATGATTTGCCATTATTTACTAATGCCTTTTTTAATAATTAATAAAATAATCTAATGAACATCAATTTTTAATCTTTAAAAATAGTTCAAAATAATAAATAATTTAACTGCAGATTTTATTATAAATTTAATATAATTGAATATCAAAGTCTACTAAAAAATATTCTGCCTGTATCATTCATTAAAGAATGGGATTTGGTATACCAATTCCCAT
>CAJQHT010000036.1 GCA_905478245.1 uncultured Rickettsiales bacterium
TACATTTATACTTTATCTTTTTAACCATAAATCATTACAAAAATCTTACCGTATATCCTGATACGCTAGCGATTTTTGCAATGATTTCTGATTAAAAATATTTTGCCTAAATGTATAGTTTAGTCTGATAATTGGTATTATTTACTGTCTTAAACTTCTATTGTTTTTTTCTCCTCTTCTGTATTTTGAATTTCTATAAAACCTTCATCAAGATTTATTTTTTCTAATTTCTCAAATTTATAATTATTTTCTGTTTTAATTCCCAGTTTCTTCATGTTGGAAACCCTGCTTAAGAATCTTGTGTTAAAAGTGCCAACAAATTTATTATATGTTTTTAGGGATTTTGTAATGGAGCCTCCCATTTCAGCGGAGCTTTTAAACATAATGCCGATAGATTCTATCAATTTTCTAATTTCTATTCTAAGCTGTTCAATATTCTTTTCCTGCCTAGAATTATCTATAAAGAATCTGGCTTGATATAATGTGTTTATTAATCCAGCGGGGCTTAGGACTAATATTTTATTTTCCAATGCTTTTCTTTCAAAATTAGAATCAAGGTCTCGGATTGTTTCTAACATTTTTTCTGTTTGTAAAAACATTATAGTTGTTATCATTGGCTGCTCTTCTTGATTGATTAGATTTTTTATTTCTAAATTTTGCTTCTTGGAATTGGCATAATCTTTCTTTTTTAGATCCTCTAGATGCTTTCTCATGCTTTCTTTTAATTTTATTTCTACCTCTTTTTGTTTTTTGCTATCATTATCGTCAATTGCCTGCTGTAATTCTAAAAAATGAGATGAAGATTTACTGTCGATAATTAAGATATGATTATTGGGCATAAAAACCATGGCGTCAGGTCTTTTTCCGATATTTTCAATGTCAACAAAATGAGACTGAGTGATGTAATCCCCTATATCATTGATATCCTTTTTTTGTCTTAAGCCTGATGATTTTAGAATATTTTCCAAGGTAATTTCTGCTACACGCCCTGCTCCTCCTGGGCTCAAAAGAGCATTTTTAGTAAAATTAATATCACCACAAGTTTTTTTAACATCATCATCTAAAGAGCTAACTTTATTTAGAATATTGCTAAATTTTTCATTAAGATTTAAAATGGTTTCTTCAATTATTTCTTTTTGTTTTTTACCAAAACTATCCTGCTGCATGTTATTTTTTTTGATCAATTCTTCTGACAATTGAAATAATATTGTTTGTTTTTTACTGCTCCACTCTTCTTTTTCTAGCTCTAGATTCTTTTTTTCTTGATCCAATAGGCTATTTTGTTTTTCAAATTCCATTATTCTATTTTTATAGATATCAAGCTCATTTCTGTTTTTTTCTAATTGAGATTTTAAGCTAATAATATTTTGTTGAGACTCGCTAAAGCGTCCTTTAAATATCAGTAATTCAGAATTTTGCTCCTCTAGAGATTTAATTTTTTCTAAATTGACCTCTATGGCAGTTTCTGTTATTTTGGCTTTTGTTTTTAAGATGGACAACTCTGTCTTAATGTTGTGAAGTGCTTTTTCTCTATTAACTAGTTTTGCAAATAATATTACATTTCCTAAAATTGATATGAATAAAATGCTAAATAAAATTATTTCCATTTTCTTGAAGAATTCTCTTTAAAAATTAATTATAGTTGTTATCTTTATGGTTATATTAAATACTAGTTTAGTGGCAAAGCTTGGTGTCGAGTCTTAATTTAACCTTAAAGAATTGTAGCCAAAATTCATGAATTGTCAACAAATTATTAAATATAATGATTAATTATAAAGATCAAAAACAGAAAATGAATATTAAAAACAGCTTTTACGCCTTGCCATTACGGGATTTAGTGATGTTCCCAGATACAACGGCAACTATTTTAGTTGGCAGAAAAGGTTCTATAAATTCTATTTCTGCAGCTCAAGAGAGGAGTGTTCCAATACTTGCTGTGGCACAAAATAACCCAGAAAAAGATGAGTTTAAAAAAGAAAATATTTATCAAATTGGCACATTGTGTAAAATTATTGAATCAATAAAAACAATAGATGGTAATTTAAAATTGGTTATCAGAGGTGTTAAAATTTTAAAAATAAAAAAGCTAATTCCAGATAAAAAACTTTTTCTTTGCGAGGCTGAAGAATTAAAAAAAGAGAAACAGCCAAAAAATAAAGAATTTATTGTATTGGTTAAGGAATGCTTAAGGGGTTTTGCTAAATATAGCCAATATAACAAAAGAATAACCCCAGATGTTGTAAAATCTGTTGGCAGATTAAAATCGTCAGATGAAATTGCTAATATTATTTTAGCTTTTCTATCTTCGAAAACAGAGGTAAAGCAAGCAATTCTGGAAGAGGTAAGTCCTAATAAGAAAATTTTAAAACTTTATGAAGCTCTGCAGTTTGAGTTAAATATTTTAAACACAGAAGCAAAAATTGCCCAAAATCTTCAGAAAAAAATTAGCAAAAGTCAGAAAGACCTATATTTAAACGAGCAATTAAAATATATTCAAAAAGAGCTTAGTGGAGAAGAAGAAAGTGAGGCTGAAGAGCTTAAGAAACAATTAGCTCAATTAAAACTGCCAGCTGAGGTAAAAAAGAAATGCGCCAAAGAAATAGGAAGGTTTGAAAAGACAAATCCAATGTCCTCAGAGGCCGGGGTTGTTAGAAACTATATCGACCTTATTCTTTCTTTGCCATGGACCAAGAAAAGTAAAAATAATGAAGATTTACAAAAGGCACAAAAAATACTAGATCGAGATCATTATGGTCTTGAAAAAATAAAAGAAAGAATATTGGAGTTGATTGCTGTTCAGATAAAAACCAAATCAGTTAAAGGTCCAATTATGTGTTTTGTTGGCCCTCCTGGTGTTGGAAAAACTTCTTTGGCAAAATCTATTGCTGCCTCATTGAATAGAAAATATGCCAAGGTTTCTCTTGGTGGCGTGAAGGATGAATCGGAAGTTAGGGGTCATAGAAGAACCTATATAGGGTCTCTTCCTGGTAGAATTATCAGCTCTATGAAAAAAGCAAAAACCATTAACCCGCTAATGCTTCTTGACGAGATAGATAAAATGTCTCATGATATTAAAGGTGACCCATCTTCAGCTATGCTTGAGGTTTTAGATCCGGAGCAGAATTTTGCTTTTAATGATCATTATTTAGAAATAGATTACGATCTTTCTAAGGTTATGTTTATTGCCACGGCAAACAATATTGCCAACATTCCTACTCCACTAAAGGACAGGATGGAAATTATTAGATTATCTGGCTATAGTGAGTCAGAAAAATTACAAATTGCTAAATTATATTTAATACCAAAGCAAAAAAAAGAATGCGGTTTAAGCGCTAAGGAGTTTAAAATAGGCGATGAGGCAATATTAAAAATTATCAGAAGTTATACTTTTGAGGCCGGTGTTCGTAATTTGGAAAGAGAAATTGCTAAAATTGCTCGTAAAATTGCCAAAAAAATCGTACTTAAAAAGACAAAATCTGTCACTGTTAACATCGCAAACATTAAAGAATTTAGCGGTGTTGAAAAACGTGATCACGGCATAGCAAAAGAGAAAAATCTGATTGGGGTTTCTACGGGTCTTGCCTATACAGAATTTGGAGGGGATCTTCTTGATATAGAGGCTCTAAAATTTAACGGCAAAGGTAAAATTCAAACAACAGGCAAGCTGGGTGAGGTCATGGATGAATCTGCCAGGATTGCCATTAGTCACGTTAGGTCTATCGCTAAAAAGTTAAAAATTAGTGAGTCAGAATATAATCAATATGATTTTCATATACATTTTCCAGAGGGTGCAACGCCAAAAGACGGCCCTTCTGCCGGGGTTGCGATTTGCCTAGCTCTTGCCTCTTGTATTACAGGCATGGCTGTAGATAAAAATGTTGCTGTAACGGGAGAGGTAACCTTAAATGGATCAATCTTGCCAATTGGTGGTTTAAAAGAAAAGCTTTTAGCGGCCTTAAGAGGTGGAATTTCTAAGGTTCTAATTCCTAAGAAAAATGAGAAAGATCTAGAAGAGATGCCAAAAGAAATTTTAAGCAATATAAAAATCAGGCCTATTTCAAATATAAATGAGGCATTTAGTGAGGCTTTAATTGGCTATAATGACAAAAAAGAATATAATATCAGTGCTGACAACAATAAAACTGCCACTATTGATCAGTGTGATGACAATATAGTTACAGAAGCAGAAATAATACCAAATCTTACTTAAAAAAATACAAAATAAAAAATGCAAAATAATAATAGTGATAATAGCAATATTTTATGGGCAACAGTTTTATCCATAGCTATTCTTGTTTCTTGGACTTGGCTTTATGAAATGCCAAAAACTAGAGAAGCTGAAGAATTAAGGAGGCTAGAATTAGCTAATTCACAGAATAATAACGTGGCCGCCTCTGTTAATTCAGGTGTTTTGAGTAAGAAGATACAGTATAATCAAGATCTATCAAAGCCCAAACCTATAAAGCCTCAACCCAAAAAGAACAAGGTTCTTATCGATCAAAAACAGGCGATAGAAAATAGTTTGCACAATAGAATTATTATTAGGAGTGACAAGTTGCAGGGCTCTATTAATCTTCAAGGAGCAAAATTTGATAATTTATATTTAAGCCAGTATAAAATAGATATTAGTGAAGATTCTCAAAATGTTACTTTATTTGCGCCAATAAATAGCAAGGAAAGATATTTTGCAGATTTTGGCTGGGTTAGCTCTGATACTAATATTGAGCTACCGGACTCTGGCACAATATGGCAGTCTGATTCTGGTGTTCTTAGCCCCTCTTCCCCTATAGTTCTAAGTTGGAAAAATAAACAAAATATCCAGTTTTTTATTAATATTAAAATGGATGAGAATTACATGTTTTATGTTTCAAAATCTATTAACAACCTATCAAACAGGCCTATTAATATTGCCTCTTATGGCAGGATTAGTCGTCTATTGGAAGAGGCTCCAAGATCAAATTATATATTACATGAGGGTCCAATTGGAGTATTTGATGGCGTTTTGTCTGAAATGCAATATAGCGACCTAGAAGAAGAAAATAATCAAAGATTTGAATCTAAGAAAAGCTGGCTTGGACTAACTGACAAATATTGGTTGGCTGCCATTATTCCTGACGATCAAAATATTAATGCTGTTTTTAACTATAGCAAGAATGATAATGGCAATGTTTATAACGCAGAGTTTTTGGGTCAAGAAATAATTCTTAATAGTAAAGAATCAATAGAGATGGGTCATAAATTATTTGCTGGAGCAAAGGAGGTTGTACTTTTAGATCAATATTCTACAAAATATGATATAGAATTATTCGATAGGGCGGTTGATTTTGGTTGGTATTATTTTTTAACCAAACCTTTCTTTTTTATTCTAAAGTTTTTTAACGATATATTTGGAAATTATGGCTTGGCAATCTTGGCTATAACTGTTCTAATCAAGCTTGCCATGTTGCCACTGGCAACAAAGTCTTACAGCTCTATGGCAAAAATAAAAAAATTACAACCCAAAATAGACGCTATCAGGAAAAATAACAAAGACAGCAAGATGCAGGTAAATAAAGACATAATGGAGCTATATAAAACTGAAAAGGTTAATCCGGCGGCTGGCTGCTTGCCAATGTTAGTTCAGATTCCAGTTTTCTTTTCATTATATAAAGTGCTATTTACTACAATTGACATGCGTCATCAGCCATTTTTTGGCTGGATAAAAGATCTTTCAGCGCCAGATCCTACCTCTATATTTAACCTATTTGGTCTCTTGCCATTTGAGATAAGTGGAGGTTTATTTATGATTGGAATTTGGCCAATCTTGATGGGATCTACTATGATTTTACAGCAAAAATTAGGCCCTGCAATGAGTGATCCTGTTCAGGCTAAAGTTATGAAAATGCTACCTTTTGTCTTAATCTTTGTTTTTGCCGCCTTCCCTGCGGGACTATTAATTTATTGGACTTGGAACAATATGCTATCTGTAGCCCAACAATATTTTGTTACAAAGAAAATTAATTCTGAAAAATAAATCTCGAAATTAATGTCAAAAATCAATAGATAATACCATAAAACACAATCAAGATAATCGCAATAGATGCAAGATATAGATTATCAAAAACCAAGATGTTCCTGGGTTAATCTTAAAAATGATCTTTACATAAATTATCACGATAATGGAGTGGGGAGTGCCAGTTTTTGATGATAATAAATTATTCGAAGCTCTTTCTTTATAAATTTCTCAGGCAGGATCATCTGGGGAAGTAATACCAAATCCCATCTTTAAAATGGTTAAAATTAATAAATAATCTAACTTCATATTTTAACGAGGCTTTTTGTAGATTTTAATCAAAAAATATGAAGTTAGATTATTTATTATTTTAACCCATTCGGCTCCAACTCAAACGGATTTATCTAGAAAAATCTCCAGAGATCTTAAATTAAAAGGAATGAGCTTTATTGGTCCAACAATAATGGATTCTTTCGTGCAGGATGTTGGCATGGTTGATAGTCATGAGTGTTCCTGCTTTTTAAATCTTGCTCCAAAGCAATATTTGACATAATGTTAAAAATATGCTATAATTTATCTAAGGTAACCAATACCAAATCTTATCCATTTATTATTTTAATCAACTTTAAAGATTAAGAAGTGGTGTAATACCATTTCCATAAATTAATTTCTTCCTTGAATAATAAATAAAGCCAGCTAAAATAATCAGAGTCTTTAACAACATAAACTCTAATTATCATGACCTACTCTTCAAAACATATTACTAAAGAGC
>CAJQHT010000037.1 GCA_905478245.1 uncultured Rickettsiales bacterium
TAGGCTTACTCCCATAAATTTTGCAATGAGGATATCTCTGATAAAACCAAATATCCTAGATAATGCGGTAAATAATGATATTGTGATTGCTGATTTAAAAATAGCCATATTTTAAAGGTGGATTTTGGTATTAAAGACTTTTTACAATATTATTTAATCTTATAGGAAAATCAATGAAATTATAAAAAATTGATTGACTTAATTTCCAATATGTGCTAGAATTTAACTAGAAGTTATACTAAAATCCTTATTTTCTTAGATTATTAAGATATAAATATTTTTTGAAGTTAGGCTGCTTATTAGTTTTAGCCAACTTTAAAAATTAAAAAACAGTATCAATTGATCGATCTAATCTGATTATTCTAAAGATGAATTTTGGTATAATATTAATTTAATCCTAGTTTTAATTTGATATATGGCTATTTTACATAAATTTTTACCAAAATACGATTATCAAAGCTCTCAATTTGATAATTTGTCTATAGAATCTAAGCAAGTTTTAGAGCTTTTGGATGAAGTAGAGGATTTTACAATCTCTATTAGAAAAAAAATCTCTAAAGAAGTTAGGGCTAATAGTAAATTAATTCACCTTAATCTTGATCCTGTTCAGTAATTCCTGGATTCCCTTCTTTTCCTATAGTGTAACACTTTAAAGTCTCTCGATTCTTTTTATTATTTTTATGCCAATTGCCATAAGGGTAGCAAATATAATAATTACCGCTACTAAAATTGATAATATTTTCTCTTGATCTATGCTATTGGTGGATAATATTAATAATATCATTGAGATAAGGCAGCAATTTAAACTTATTAATTTTTTATAAGGGTTTTTGAAAAGAAAAACTCCTGATATTGGCATGAAAATAGCTAATATTAATATAAAAATTAAATTATTTTCTAAAAAGTTTAACAACATAGTAGGTGATTTTTATTTTTTTTAATTTTATAATATTGTTTTTAATTCCAAAATTCATCTTTAGTAAATGATATAGATGCAATATTTTAGACAAAATTTAAAAAGCGAGCTGTAGTATAGCTATAATTCATAAGGCTTTTTATAATTTTAATCAAAAATATGAAGTTAGATTATTTATAATTTTCTAACAATCTTAAAGATGTAGCGAAATATTTATTTTATCAGATATTTTTTATAGTATTTTGATATAATAATATTTCTGGGTAGATATTACAATGATTTTTTAATTTTAATTATGAGAGTAGCAATAAATGGTTTAGGTAGAATAGGAAGATGTCTTGTTAGAGGTATTTTTGAAAGTGAAGAATATAAAGATATAGAGCTTGTAGCTGTCAATGGTCCAGCTCCTATAGAAACTCATATCCATCTTTTAAAATATGATTCTATACATGGTCGCTTCAATAAAAAAGTTACAGCTAGTGAAGATGGTAACCTTATTATTAACAATAAAGAGGTAAAATTATTTCACAGCAGAAATCCGGAAGAGTTACCGTGGAAAGATCTTGATATAGATGTAGTTTTAGAATCCACAGGTGTTTTTACTGATAGAAATGGCGCCTCTAAACATTTAAAAGCAGGTGCTAGGAAAGTTTTAATCTCTGCTCCAGCTAAAAGTGACGATATAAAAACTATTGTTTATGGTGTTAATGATGATTCTATAAATGCAAATGATGATATAATATCGGTTGGTTCTTGCACTACAAATTGTCTAGCTCCAATTGCTAAAATACTTGATGCAACAATTGGCATAGAAAAAGGCTTCATGACAACTATTCATGCCTATACTAACGATCAAAATATTGTTGATAATTCTCATAAGGATTTAAGAAGGGCTCGTGCTTGCGCTATGTCACTAATTCCAACCTCAACCGGTGCCGCCAAAGCTGTAGGATTAGTTTTACCAAATTTAAAAGGTAAATTAGATGGAGGTGCTATTCGTGTTCCAACTGCCAATGTTTCCATGGTTGATTTAAATTTTGTTTCAAAAAAAGAAACTAATGCTCAAGAAGTTAATACAATCATAGAAAGTGCAGCTAATAATGATCCAAAAATTGGAAGAATATTAGAAATAGTTAAAGAAAAACTAGTTTCAATTGATTTTAATCATAGTTTTTATAGTTCAAATTTTGACACAACTCAAACTAAAGTTATAGCAGGAAATATGGTTAAAATTGGCGCTTGGTATGATAATGAATGGGGTTTTTCTTTAAGAATGCTTGATGTCGCTAATTCTTTAAATCAAAAATAGAGATATTGACTGCCATATTTCTTTAAATCTGTATTATTTATAATTTTTTTTGAATAATCCGTACATTTTGGTAGTCTATATTTGCTTAGATTTATTAAAATATCATAATCTTCTCGACAAACATCCTCTATTTTACTTCTTTGTAATAATGCTAAGATATTTTTCTCCTTTATTTTGATTTTGCATAATTCATAACTGCATTTTATATTTTTATTATTTAGATCAGAAATAGTTTTCATCTCTTTTGCTGACATTTTTTGCATCAAGCTCCTAACCCTCATCGATTTCCTTACCTTTTTAGAGAAGAATAGCTCATCTTCAAGATAAAATGCAATAAATTGCCGATTTTTATCAATAATAATATCAGGTAAAGTTGTTTTATAGGCTATTATGGCTCCAAGAAATATTAGACTTAAGCCAGAATATTTAAAGATTTTTTGTTGAGATAGGCTAAGTAATAGAAAGCCTAAAACCATTATAATTAAAGAATTACTTGAAATTAATGATATTGATAAGTTAGAAAATCTCATATTTGCCACAAATTCAGATATTAGAACCATATTATTTAAAGAAATATCTAAAATATATCTGATAATTGGCTCTAATATTGAGTTAAAGAATAAGAGATAGATAAAAGCCAGTGGCATTATAATGAATGTTGTTAGTGGTATTGCAATTAGATTAGCTAGGATACCAAAGACAGCATAATTATTGAAATAATAAATTATCAATGGCGCTAGGGCTATTTGGGCTACCAATGAAGAGGTTGAAATTGATAAAAAATAATAATATAATTTTTTTACAACCCCTTTGGAAGCAGGTTCTGGGTCCTCTTTGTTGGAAATAAAGTTATAAAAAGCAATTAAGGCTAAAATAGCTGTAAATGACATTTGAAAACTAATCTCAAATATTGAACTAGGGTTAATAATCATAATAATAAGAGCTGCAAAAGCTAAAGATCTTAAAGGATTGCTGTTTTTGTCAAATATTATTGCTAAAAATACTACTAGCACCATAAAAAATGCTCTAAGGGCAGGAATTGGTATTCCGGTGATTAATAAATAGGAAAAACTAGATAATATAGCAAAAATAGCTGCTAATTTTTTGATATTAAATCTTAAAGTTAAATATTCCGATCTGGTGAAAATATATCGAAAAAATACAAAGAATATGTAGCCAGCTAGACTTAAATGAAGTCCGGATATTGCTAAAAGATGAGCTAATCCTGAGTTTCTAATATTTTGCATTAAGTCTTCTTCTATGAAATCTCTAATCCCAAGCAAGAGGGCATTTAATATGGCACCATTTTGTTTATTTTCAAAATTATTTAAGATTTTATTTGCTGATTTATAGCGCCAATTATCAATTTTTATTTTATATTTATGATAATTTTTTTCATTTTGCTTATTGTTTAATATTTCAATATTGCCAATAATAAAACCCATTGCACCAATTTGTCTGAAATAGTAATATTTCTCAAAATCAAAGCTATCAATTTTACTGTTTTTTACAATTGGTTGCAACAAAACCTTACTTCTGATTAAGTCTCCAATCTCAAGATCTTTTTGATTATATTTACCTCTAATTATTAAGCTAATTTTTCTTGGTGTATTTTGTAATATACCATCCTTAAAGCTATGCTTATGATGGTTCTTATTTAGTTCTCTGTCAATTTTGGTATATCCTAAAATATTTAAATGGCTTTTTTTGGTATTTTTATTAATTTTTAAGATTTTTCTTTCTGTTTTGATCTCCAGTTCTTTCTGAGATTTTTTTGCTGATTTGTTAAACCTAGTTTTAGAAATTATTAAATTTGATAATATTATTCTTTTATTGCCATTTTTAGATATTTTAATTGATTCAATTTCCCCTTCTACCTGTCCATAGATATTTGACCTAACAATAGGTGCTTTAATAAATTGATTATCATAAAATTTTGCCCATAAAAAACCGCTTAGAAATATCAGGATAATATTACTTAGTAAGATTGCTGTAAATTGATCTTGAGATAGTAGCTTGGGATTAAACTTTTGATGAAATGAGCAATATATCGCTAGAAATAATAATATTATAGGCTTTCCATAGCTTAAAAATATATAGGAGAAATGAAATATGACTCCTAGAGCGAAAATAACAGGCAGCCATAAAAAGAGATTATCTCTCTCTTTTTTTAGAGGGTTCATGGGTTTTGTGGGTTTTGTGGTAATTTATATCAAACTTCATCTTTGGTGAATGATGTTATGTCAAAATCTATCTTTAAAATAGGTTACAATAATAAATAATCTAACTTCATATTTTTTGCTTAAAATCATAAAAAGCCCATGAAAAATATTTTGAATATAAGCTATTTAAAAATGGATTTTAGTATTAATTATGAAGAATTTTTATAATTCCATGGATTTTCTTTAAAATTTTCATTAATAAAATTCTTATGTAATGCTTCCTCTTCTGCGGTTAATTTAAAATTACGATATTGAATAGTTTTTTTCTTTTTATTGATATTTAATATATTGTTATTTGTTATATTTTCTGGATCCCGGTCTTCATTTTTAAATATTGAATATTGACTACCGCCACATAATTCCAAATAAACATCTGCCAATAACTCAGAATCAAGCAGGGCGCCATGTTTTGTTCTCTTGGAGGAATCAATATTAAATCTTTTACATAGGGCATCAAGAGAATTTGGTGAGCCAGGAAATTTATTGCGAGCCATCTGTAGGGAGTCTATCACTAAACCTCTTTCTATAATTTCCAAACCACATTGCCTAAGTTCAGAATTGATAAATTTCATATCAAATGCAGCATTATGGATTATTAATTTAGTATCTTTAACAAAATCAATAAAATCTTGTGCTATATCTTTAAATAATGGTTTATCTTGTAAGAACTCGGATGATATTCCATGAATTTTATAGGCGGCATCCGGCATATCTCTTTCTGGGTTTATGTAGATATGATATGTTTTTCCTGTTTTAATGCCATTTTCCATCTCAACGCAGCCAATCTCAACTATTTTATGACCATCTCTTGGTTCCAGGCCTGTTGTTTCTGTATCAAGACATATTTCTCTCATAATTTTATGATTTTGGCTTTAAAATTGCGCGAGAATTTTTTATATTTAAAAATTTAATAACATCCTGAACTAATTCTTTATTTATATATTTGGGTTCTAGTTCGGATATTTCGGCTTCTAAGCTTTTGCTAGATACATTGTTAAATAATTCTTTGTAAAATGATCTTAGGCTATGTATTTCGTCTCTGCTAAATTTCGCTCTTTTTAAGCCAATAATATTAACTCCAGCCAAGCGAGCTCTTTCTCCTATCACCATTCCATATGGTATGACATCATTTTCAACTGCACTCATGCCTCCAATCATGGAATTATTACCAATTCTTACAAATTGATGTACTGCACTTAATCCGCCTATTATAGCATGATCACCAACTTTTACATGACCTGCTAGGGTGGCATTATTAGCTAAAATTACATTATTGCCAATCATACAATCATGAGCAACATGAGAAGCTATCATTAATAGGCAATTATTGCCAATTTTAGTAATTAGATTATCATCTGCAGTTCCTGGGTGTATAGTTGTATGTTCTCTTATTTTATTATTATTTCCTATTTCAATTCTTGATTTTTCATCTTTAAATTTTAAATCTTGAGGCTCTTGACCAATTGCCACAAAGGGAAAGATAGTGTTATTATCACCAATTTTAGTATAGCCATCAATAACGCAGTGAGATTTTATGATATTATTATCTCCAATTTCAACATTGTCACCAATAATAGAAAATGGACCGATGGTAACATTATTTCCTATTTTGGCTTTTTTACCAATAATTGCACTTGTATGTATGTTATGTGTCATGTTTTTTTTAAGTATCTTTTTTATCAATCATCATGGCGCGAAACTCAGCCTCTGCAACTTTTACTCCCTCCACAATAGCATTGCCTTTAAACATCCAAACAGCTCCTCTATTTTTAACAACTTCAATGTGAAGCTCTAGAACATCCCCAGGAACTACTGGTTTTCTAAATTTTACATTATTAATGGACATGAAGTAGACTAATTTATCCTCTGGATTAAAATCCGATGATTTTGCAACCATGATAGCTGAAGTCTGCGCCATAGCTTCAACAATTAAAACACCTGGCATTATTGGTTTTTCAGGAAAATGTCCAGCAAAGTGAGGCTCATTAAAAGTGACGTTTTTAACCCCGGTAACAGATTTATTTTTTTCCATTGCTATAACTTTATCTACCAGTAGCAAAGGATAGCGGTGGGGAATTAGTTTAATAATTTCTTCTATGTTTATATTTTTAAATTCTGTTGTCATTTTAAGTTAGTGAATTAATTTAATATTTTAACCCATTGGAAGGATAGGAATTGGTATGATATATAAAAAAAACTAAGTAATCAAGAATAATTGTTGATTTATTACAAATGGGCACATAGTTGTTATTTAAGAAAGATTAGCGATAGTTTTTCTAACTATCTTTATTGCCTTTAATATATCTTGCTTCTTAACTATTAAAGGTGGAATAAAGCGAATAGTATTTTTAGATGCAGCAATAATTAGCAAGCCATTATCTTTTAATTTATTGACTAATTCAAGGTTGTTATGTTTTTCATATAATTCACAACCTATCATTAATCCAATCCCTCTAATTTCTTTAATTATACCAGGAAATTCATTTTTCAAATCATGTAATTTTTCTTGTAGAAAATTACCATTATTTTGTACATTTGTCAAAAAACCTTTTTTTAAGACTTCTTTAAAGACAGCCTTGCAGATTTTCATGGCAAGTGGGTTTCCACCATATGTTGTGCCGTGAGTTCCTGTGGTCATTCCTCTAGCAGCTTCTTTTGTGGCAATGCATGCTCCGATAGGAAAGCCACCACCAATTCCTTTAGCGGAAGCTAATATATCAGGTTTAATATTGTAATATTCGTAGCCATATAAATAACCAGTTCTACCAACTCCGCATTGAACCTCATCAAACGCCAATAACATGTCATTTTCTTTGGTAATTTTTTTTATTTCAGTAACAAATTGCCTAGATGCAGGAATAATTCCTCCTTCACCTTGAATTGGTTCCATTAATATTGCTGCCGTTTTATTATTTATAAGTTTTTTTACTGATTCAATATCGTTAAATATAGCGCTTTTAAAACCAGATAATTTTGGCCCAAATCCTTTTAATGCTTTTTGATTGCAAGAGGCAGAAATAGTAGCCATAGTTCGGCCATGAAAAGATCCTTTGAAGGTTATGATCTCATATTTATCCTTTTTTTGATCATAAAAATATTTTCTAATCATTTTTATGACGCATTCTACCGCTTCAGCACCAGAATTGCAAAAAAATGCATAATCTGCAAAGCTATTTTGAGTTATTATTTTGGCCAATTCTTCTAATTCGTTAATTTTATAAACATTAGAAACATGCCATAATTTTGTTGATTGTTTTTTTAGGGCTTTTACCAGTGTCGGGTGGCAATGTCCAAGGGCATTTACAGCAATTCCTGAGCCAAAATCTAGGTAATTTTTTTTATTTTCATCGGTGATATTTACACCTTTTCCTTTTATAAAGGCTACATCTAATCTTTTATGTACTGGTAAAATATAAGATTCTTCCATTTGATAAATTTAATGTTTGCAAATTAATAAGATTTTATATAATATAGTATTTGAAACTAAATAAACAACTATAAACTTATTAATTAATAATGAATTCATTCGTTAACAGAAGAAAGATCCTTGATAATTTTTTAAAGATATGTGCTATTGATGGCTGGAGTAATCAATCCTTAAAAGAGGCTTCTATTCATTCTGGCTTTAATGATGGTGATGAATTATTAATTTTTGAAGATGGGATTTACAGCTTAATAGATTTTTTCTTTGAGCAAGGAAATTTAGAATTAAAAAAAGAATCCAAAAAAATAGATCTAAAAAATTTAAGAGTTCGTGATAAAATCAAAGAATTAGTTAAATTGAGGCTAGATATAGACAAGGATCAAAAGAATGCTTTGCAATCATTAACTACAATCTCAAGAGGCAGAAAAATTCCAACCTTGATTAAGAATTCTTATAATATTGCAGATATAATTTGGAAAATTGCTGGAGATAATTCGGAAGATTTTAATTTCTATAGTAAAAGAATCATACTTTCTAAAGTTTTTACTCGTGTTTCTCTTAAGTTCATAGCTGATAGTTCTGTTGATAATAAAAATAGCTGGAAATTACTAGATGAAGAGATAGAAAAAATAATGCAAATATCCATAATAAAGGAGAAGTTTAAAAAGAGTAAATCCTACAGGGGTGCGAAATTTATTTGTAATTTTAAAGAACGTTTCAAGGGTAATTTTAAGAATAATATTCAGGATTTACCATTTATAAGATTGTTTAATTCTAAATATTAAAATGTTTGATTTAATTTTTGTTTCAGCGTTATTTTTGCTTTCTGTTTTGGCTTTTGTAAAAGGTTTCATGGCTTCTTTTTTCTCTACTTTTAACTGGCTGTCAGCTATATTATTATCTTACTTCTTAACTCCTTTCATAGCTGAGCTTATATCGCAAAATAATGCAGGAATAATTCTTAATTTAGTTATTTCTGCGGTAACGTTTTTTGCTTCATTAATTATTTTATCCATTTTTACTTCATCAATCTCTAAAACATTACTATCTATAGTTCCTGAATCTATTAATAAATCTCTTGGTTTTGCTTTTGGTTTTATGAAGGGATATATAATATTTGCTTTTTTCTTTGTTGTTGTGACGTCTTTATATGGGGGTAATTATAGTATTTTTCCTTCTACTTCTCTTAGTGATTCTGAAAATAAAGATACCGAATCCAAAGGCATTAAATCTCAAGAAGATAGATTTGGACCAGCTTGGTTGACAGAGGCTAAAAGTTATAAGGTTCTTGAGCTTGGCTCAGAGATGTTAAGACCAGTAGCTTTGAGCGCTATTGATTTATTTAAAAATACTGCTTCTTCTAATGACATGGTAAAAAATTTAATGCAAAAAAATCTTGAAGAAAAAATTGAAGATATTAACATTGACGGTAATTTTCAAAAAGTTAGGCAGATTCAAGATATCTATAAAAATCCTGAAGACACTATGGAGAAGGGTTATGATACAGATGAGATTGAAGATATGGAGCGTTTAATTGAAACAATTGAGTAATATATCTTGCTGAATTACTATAATTTAAATAAATAATAACAACCAAAATACATGTTTAATATAAAAGGAAAAAACGTTCTTATAACCGGTGCAACTGGTGGAATTGGTAAATCTATCGCTCAAATATTTAGTGATAATGGTGCTGTAGTTGGCCTTTCTGGTACAAAAGAAGAAAAATTACAGCATTTGGCAGCAAAAATTAACGGAAGAACTCATATTTTTCCTTGCGATTTAAGTGATTCTGAGCAGGTTGAATCTCTTTTTACCAGGGCGGAAGAAGCAATGGGTCAAGTTGATATATTGATTTGCAATGCTGGAATAACCAAGGATAATTTAATCTTAAGAATGAAAAATGAGGATTGGGATAGTGTTATTGATGTTAACTTAAAGTCAACTTTCTTACTTAATAGGGCGGCTATCAAAAAAATGATTAGAAGAAAAAACGGTAGAATCATTAATATTTCATCCATTGTTGCTTTTAGTGGTAATCCTGGTCAAGCAAATTATGTCGCTTCAAAGGCTGGCATGGTTGGCATGTCAAAATCCTTCGCTGCAGAAGTTGCTAGTAGAGGGGTGACGGTTAACTCAATTGCTCCTGGATTTATTCAAACAGCAATGACGGATATCTTAACTGAAGTACAAAAAGAAAATATTTTAAAATCAATTCCTTCTGGAAAAATGGGCACCCCAGAAGACATAGCTTCTGGAGCATTATTTTTAGCAAGTGATCAAGCGAATTATATAAATGGTCAAACTCTGCATATTAATGGTGGAATGTTAATGGTTTAATCAATATAATTATGTCAAATACTCATAAATCAAAAGTTATTATTTTAGGATCTGGTCCCGCTGGTCTTTCTGCTGCAATTTATGCTGCGAGAGCTAATTTAGAGCCTATTCTAGTTCACGGATCTCAACCTGGAGGGCAATTAACTATTACAACAGATGTAGAAAATTACCCAGGATTTGCTGATGTTATTCAAGGTCCTTGGCTGATGGAGCAAATGACAAAACAAGCAGAATCAGTTGGTACAAAAATTATTAATGACCATATTAAAGAAGTTAATTTTTCAAAGCAGCCCTTTATTTTAACTGGTGAATCTGACGATAAATATGAGGCTCAAAATGTAATAATTTCAACTGGAGCGCAAGCAACATGGCTGGGTCTTGAATCTGAAAAGAAATTTCAGGGATTTGGCGTTTCTGGCTGCGCTACATGTGATGCCTTCTTTTTTAAAAATAAAGATGTAATTGTTGTTGGTGGTGGAAATACTGCAGTTGAGGAGGCTCTTTATCTAACAAATCATGTTAACAAGGTTTATCTTGTACATAGAAGGGACGAGCTTAGGTCTGAAAAGATTCTGCAAGACAGATTGTTTAAAAATAAAAAAATTGAACCAATTTGGAATCACGAATTACAGGAAGTCTTGGGAGAAGATAACCCTAAAAATGTTACCGGTGCGATTTTAAGAAATAGCCAAACTGGAGAGGAAAAAACAATGAAAATTGATGGCATCTTTATTGCTATAGGGCACAAGCCAAATACTTCATTGTTTAAAAATACGGGAATTAAGATGGATCAAGAGGGTTATATTATTACAGAGCCAGATTCAACAAGAACAAGTATAAAGGGTATTTTTGCATCTGGCGATGTGCAGGATAAAATTTACCGTCAAGCCGTAACAGCTGCTGGAACTGGTTGTATGGCAGCTTTAGAGGCAGAAAAACTATTATCTGAATAATTTATAATTAAAATGTCAGAATTTTTATTAGAAATATATAGTGAAGAAATTCCAGCAAGAATGCAAAATAAAGCAATTGCTGATTTTAAAAATATATTTCTTGATTTTTGTCGCAAAGAAAACATTAAGATTGATGCAAATAATATAGAAAATTTTATTTCTCCGCGCAGAATAGTTTTAATTGTAAATAATTTTGATTCATTCCATTTAGTTCCTGCCATACAAAAAATAGGACCAAAATTTAACAGTCCAAAGCAAGCTATAGAAGGTTTTGCTAGGTCAGTTGGTTTACAAAATCAGTCAGATTTAGAAATTATTGAAAATAGCAAAGGTAAATATTATGCTTTTAATAAAAAAGCGGAAAAAACACCAATGCAAAATTTATTGGCTAATAATCTGGAATCTATATTGCAGAAAATGAGTCACTCATGGCCTAAAAATATGAGATGGCAAAATGATAAAAGGAAACCAAAATGGGTCAGGCCTATTCGTAATATCTTAGCTATTTTTGATGGTAAGATAGTAAATTTTCAATTCTCAGACGTTAAAAGTTCAAATAAAACATTTGGCCACAATTTATTAACCGAGAATCCTGTAGAGATTAAAAACATTAATGATTTTAGGGAAAAATTAAATAACAATTTTGTTATTCTGGATCAAGAAGAAAGAAAAAACCTTATTTGCCAGAAAATTAATAAGATTTGCAATAAATATAATCTTAAACTAACAGAAGATTTAGAAAATAGTACTCTTTTACAGGACGTTGTTGGCTTGACAGAATTTCCAAATGTTACTATTGCTGAAATTGATTCAGAATTTATGCTATTGCCAAAAGAAGTTTTAATCTTAACGGCAAAACTACATCAAAAATATTTTTGCCTACAGGGTGATGATGGCAATTTGGCTCCTTATTTTATTTTTGTTGGCAATGTAAAGATAACCAAAAAGATTATTCTGGATAATCAAAAAGTTCTAAAAGCAAGACTTAGTGATGCAAAATTTTTCATTGATGAAGATCTTAAAATACCATTTTCTAAGCGCCTAGAGGATTTGAAAAATATTATCTTTTATGAAAATTTAGGAACAGTTTACGATAAAGTAAAAAGAATTGAGTCTGTGAATAAATTATTGGCTTTATGGATCCCGAAGGCCGATTTATTTTTAGTAGAAAGATTGGCTAATTTATCTAAAAATGATTTAAATACTAAATGCGTAGCGGAATTGCCAGAATTACAAGGTGTTATCGGTGGATATTACACCAAGATACAAGAAAAAGAGAATAATTTAAGTAAGGCTATATCAGAGCATTATTTGCCACTTGGTCCAAATAGTAAATTACCACAGACCCCACTCGGATGTTTATTGTCTTTATCTGACAAAATAGATACAATTTGCGCTTTATTTTTAATAGGAAAAAAACCTACGAGCTCAAAGGATCCAATGGGATTAAGAAGAGCTGCTCTTGGTATAATTAGAATAATAATTAAAGATAATTTAGCGATACCTTTACGCTTAATAGTAAAAAAATCTATCAATAATTTTCCAAACAAACTTATAAAAATCAATCACCCAAATAAAAAGGGCAAGGAAATTAAACTTATCAAATCTAAAGCTGCTCTTGAAATCATTGAGTTTATCATCGAAAGACTGAAGTCAGTCTTAAAAGATGATCTTAACATTAGGCCTGACATAGCAAATAATTTGCTTGATCATTATTTCGATAAAATACCGGCAAATAGGAAATTTGATATTAGTAAATTAGTATTCAAGGCTAAGTTTATTAATGAATTTGTTGATAAAAAATCAAGCCATAATATTATTTTGCTTTATAAAAGAGCGGTTAATATTGTTACAATCGAAGAAAAAAGGGATGGTAAAATTTATGATTCAAGGCCTCATTTATTATCAATGAGAAATAAATTTGAAAAAGATCTTTACAAAAAAACCAAATATATTAATTCAAAAGTAAAATATCTTAATAAAAACAACAATTATAAAGAGATATTTAATTTATTTGAAGAATTGGAAGGGCCTCTAAATGCATTTTTTGAGAACTTAAAAGTTAATGATGCTAATTCTAATGTTAGGGAAAACAGGTTGTGCATACTTGGAAAAATAAGAAATCTATTTAATTCTATATTTGATTTTTCAGCGATAGAAAAATAAATATGTCTCATTTTAATACATATTTATCTAATTTAAGTTATTAATTTTATTTTTTTATTTACATCGGAAAATTTCTGATTTACTATTTGTGTCAAATATCAATTTTAATAAATAATATCATAATTATGAAAAAATATCTAATATTACCATTAATTTTCTCTTTATTAATTTTTTCTTGTACTAAGGACGGCCCTAAAAATCCTGCTCTTTCCAAAATAGATAAAAGTGATCTTGCTAATCTTCCTGCTTGGGTTTTGGATCCTGAGGTTGAAAATGGTGTTGCTGGAGTTGGTATAGCATCAAAGAGCCGTGGAGGATTTAAATTTCAAATAAAAAAGGCTGAAATGGATGCTAAAGCTAATATTGCCACCACTATACAGTCAGAAATTTCCAGAGTAACAAAAGAGGCTTTAAGGGAATCTGAAGTTAATGATATTAATGATGTTGAACAAGTATTTTCTCAGGCAACTAAAGAGGTTGTTAGAAATATGCCTTTATCAGGAGCAACTAGAATTAATATTCATAAAGACAGAGAAGGAACTCTATATGTTCATATGATTCTTAAAAATAAAGATTATAGTAAGTATTTGCAAAATAGTCAGAAGGTCTATGAGGATCGCTTAAAAGCTGCTGGACTTGCTCGCGATAATCTTGATAAATCTCAAGAAGCCGTTAAGGATTTATTTGAAGAATTAGAGGAGGAAAGATTAAAACAGTAAATCTAATTTTAAAAACTATTATTGTATCAGTCTCCTTACTGCTTGTTTCTTGCTATAATAAACAGGATATTCTAAATAGAGCAAAACACGAATCCGAAGCTAGTCAAAGGATAAATTCTGCTGAGCAAAATAGTAATCATCTATTTGATGAGTTGCAATAAATGATTTTTATGAAGAAATATTTAATATTTTTACTATTTTTATGTAGTAGCTGCGTTAAATATAATCAAATTGACAATCAAAATTTAGATATACCATCATGGTATGTTAAGCCAGCTCAAAATGATGCGCAATATTTATATGGGATCGGAGAAGGCTTTACTATTCAGGAGGCATCGCGTGCATCTCTAAATAATGCCGCCTCTAAACTTATTGTGACTATATCTTCGGAATCATCCTCTAGGTTGGAGGAAAACAAATATAGCTTTAATGAGCAATATCAGCAAAAAATTCAAGAAAAAGTCCAAAATATAACTTTTAATGATTATCAAATTGCCAATAGTCATCGTGATGGTAATAAATTTTATGTCCAAATTCAGATTAATAGACATAATTTTGTTAAAGAGCAAAATTCAATATTATCTCAAAATCATAAAATTATGAGAAATATTTATAATGCGTCAAAATCACAAAATATTCTCATCAGGAGAAGAAAATTAGATGAAATTAATGATTTAGTTCAAAAAACAGCTATAATTAATCAAATATTAAATAGCTTGAATGTTAATAAAAATTATCAATCAAATTTAAATAAATATCAATTTTATCAAGACTCCTCTAGGGATATTCTTAATAAAATAGAATTTTTTATAAATTCAGATAGTAATAAGGTTAAAAATGTTATTATAAAGATCTTGAACGATGATGGATTAAAAATTGCCACCGTAAAAAATAAAAATAAGAATCTTGTTATTATTAATATTAAGCATAATGTCTCTTATAAAAATATATATGGATCTAAGATAGCTAGTCTAAAGGTAAAGTTTAAGTTTATATCACCGCAAGGCAAGATTCTTGCTAGTAATATTATAGAAGTTAGTGGAGCTTCTGTTACTGATAATAAAGATGCCCTATCGTCAGCTATTAAAAATTTAGCTCAAAAAATAAATAAAGAAGGCATTCTGCAATTTTAACTTTTTATATCATAAGAAATATGCAATTTAATTTTCATAAAAAATATTTTAGTTTTTTAAAGATTTTTGTTTTAACATCTTCCATCTTTTTTACAGGGTGCGTTCCTAAGGTTGATTTAAAATTATATAATCACGAAGTTACGTCAAAAACTAGCTTTATGCCAAGTAAATATTTAATCAATAAAACATTACCTAAAATAGTAGTATTTAACTTTGATGATAATAATAATGAGGCAGCAAAGAAAGCTAATTTAGGCTCTACCTTGGCGGTTGAAATAGAAAGTGCAATAGCTATAAATGGTTTAGGTAAAATAGTTGATAGAAAAATAGGTAAAAAATTAGAAAAAGAAATAGCTTTATCACAAGCAATGAATAGTGAAAAATCTTATAATGGTCCAATCATTGCCAATTACGCAGTTTCAGGTAAAATTAGCAATGCTGATTTTGATAAAAAATACTCCTCTGGTACAGTATTATATAATGACGGTAACCTTGTAAGAATTCCTGCTTCATTTAAATATAGCGCCAATGTTTCTGGTAGTGCAAAAATTTATCAAATACCCTCCATGGAGGTAGTTGATAATTTTAATTTTTCTGGATCTGCATATAGGGCAGAAAATGTACAAAGAACAGGTGGATTTTTGGGTATTGGTGGAGAGTCGAGTAAAGGTAGTAATTTTGATGCCGGTCTCATGAGGAAAGCGGCAGATCATGCTATTAGAAATATTTCCCTTCTTTTAAAAAATTCACTTTCTCAAGATGGTTATATTATGCAAAAAAGATCTTATAAAAATAAAGTAATTTTTAAAATAAATTTAGGATCTGACGACAAGATAAAGCCTGGTGATGAGTTTGAAATAATTGGTAAATTTGAGATTATAAATCCAGTGACAGAAGAGATGGAAATAGAAGAGCGCATCTTAGCTACTGGAAAAATCTCCAATATTGTCAATCCTAAATTTTCTTGGATAGTTTTGGATAAAAAAGAATTAAATGATAAAATTAGAATAGGTGACATTGTTGATTTTAAATATCAAAGCAGCTTGATAGAGAAAATAATAAATGGCACAAAAAATCTTTATTATAGTATTGTTCATTAAAACTTAATATGTCGGAAAATATAATTTTTAAAAATAATGTCATTGATTTTATTGATGATTATGATTATTTTATTTTAGATATTTGGGGAGTCTTGCATGATGGTAGTAATATTTATGATGGTGCAATTGACAGTCTAAAACTCCTAAAGGAAGCTGGTAAGAAAGTTTATTTATTATCAAATGCCCCAAGAAGATCTCAAAAAGCCGTTCAGGTTTTAAATAATCTAGGAATTTCTAGTGATTTATATGAATTCATTTTAACCTCTGGAGAGGCGGTATATTTAGATTTAGAAAATAATCAAAATTTAGATTTCAAACAATATGGTAGAAATTATTATTATATTGGTCCAGATAAAGATCTAGATTTACTTAATGGTTTAAAATATAATAAAGTTGACAATATTAAAAATGCCGATTTTGCTTTATTAACTGGTTTTGATGATTTTAATTCTGTTAAAGATGAAAAAATAACAGATTTAAAGAAATGTAAAAAGCAAAATCTGCCTTTAATTTGTGTTAATCCAGATTTAATAGTTATTAAACAAACTGGTCAGGAAATATTCTGTGCGGGAATTATTGCTCAGCAATATGAGGAAATGGGAGGTGAGGTAATATATTTTGGCAAACCATATCATTCAATTTATGAAACAATATTTTCTTTGACAAAAATTAAGGATAAAAGTAAAATAATTGCAATCGGAGATGGTATTTCTACGGATATTAAGGGTGCCATTCAAGCCGGTATTGATAATGCTCTTATAGCGGGAGGAATATTGTCAAATAAATTATCTATACAGCATGGTCAATTTCCAAAAATAGATGATTTAAAAAAATTATACAATGAATATCAAATTTATCCTGATTTCATTTTAGCTAAATTATAAATTATTTTAGATGATAAAAAAAAATAGAAGAAAAAAAATCGCCATATTATTAGCTTTAATATCTTTTTTAATAATAATTCTAATATTATTGATTGATAAATATGGCATGTATAATAATCGAGTTATAGCTCTGATAAATAACGAAAGAATATATGAGGATGAAATAAAAGAGGAATTATTGGGAATTTTTCCAGCTAGCGATCCATCTACATTCGAAGTGCATAGATTGCCAAAAAATGTACTAGAAGAAGTATCAAAAAGTATTTTTGTAAAAAGAGAAATTTATAAAGAGGCAAAAAGAAAAATGATTCACAAAGAAAGGAAAATTAAGGAGGATATAGATCGATATTCCAGAAAATTAATCAGCAGTAGATTTATTAATTTGATCTCTCAAGAGAAGATTGATAAAAAGCAAATTCAATTAAAATATTTAGAAATAACAGATGAATTAAAAGAAGAGCGTGAATATAAAATTAGTCATATTTTAGTTAAAACAAAATATCAGGCTCAAAAAATTAAAGACAAAATTAAACGTAAGGCCAAATTCAATGATTTGGTCAGAAAATATTCATTAGATCGAAAAACTAATAGAAAAAATGGCGATCTAGGTTATTTCTTTGTTGCTAAGTTAAGGGGTGAGTTTAAAGAGCAGATTTTAGATATGAAAAAGGGTGATATTTCCAATCCTATTAAAACAAAGTCTGGCTGGCATATTGTTAAATTAATTGACGTCAAAGAGTCAGCCATAGAAGATTTTGAGAATGTGAAGTATAATGTAATTCAGGAGGTTAAAAAAGACAATATAGAGCAAGTATTTTTTGGATTTACAAAAGATGCCCAGGTGCAAATATTAATCGAATTACCATAATACCAATTATCAAGTTAAACTATACATTTATACTTTATCTTTTTAACCATAAATCATTACAAAAATCTTACCGTATATCCTGATACGCTAGCGATTTTTGCAATGATTTCTGATTAAAAATATTTTGCCTAAATGTATAGTTTAATCTGATAATTGGTATAATACCATTTAAACAAATAATAAATTAAAAATAAGAAAATATTATTATTAATTTCTTAAAAATGGTTAAATCCATATTCTGATATATGATAAATAAAACCAATACATCATCTAAAAAAAAGATATTTCATAAAAATAAAGCTAATAAAGTTAATAAGGTTAATAATATTGATCCTGGGAAAATTCTTATCTATGGTAATCATCCGGTAAAAATGGCTCTATTAAATAAAAGGCGGATAATTTTTAAAATTTTTATTACTCAAAATAATAAAAAAGAATTAGATGAATTTATTTTAAATAATAAGCTAAATATTAAAAAGGAATTAATTAATATAGTTAATAATGATGATATTTTAGCAAAATTCTCCAGTAAAATTGTACATCAAGGCTTTGTTATTTTATGTTCTACTTTAAACTTTACAAATGATCATGATTTTATTGCTAAAATCAGTAAGAAAGATAAAAATGAGCTAAAAAATATCATAATTTTAGATCAATTAACTGATTTGCATAATATTGGCGCTATAATTCGTAGCTCTATCGCTTTTAATGTGGATGATATTATAATCCCAAAGCAGAATTTTCACGGTGAAAACGCTACTATTTGTAAAAGCTCTTCTGGCGCTATTGAAAAGGCTAATATAATTTTATCTGGAAATATTAATAATCTTATTGTAAAGTTAAAGGATCTGGGTTATTGGATTGCTGGTCTTGATGGTTCTGGGCAGGATAATTTTCCTAAATTGCACAATTATAACCCAATTTGCCTAGTAATAGGAAATGAAGGTAGTGGAATTCGGCATTTAGTAAAAAAGAATTGTGATTTATTATTAAAAATATCAATATCAGACAAGGTAGAGAGTCTTAATGCCTCTAATGCTGCCGCCATTGCATTGTGGGAGATAAATAATAATTAATATGAAATATAAAAATATTGGCATTATTGCTAGTAAAGAAGCTGAGGCAATAGAGCAAAAAAAACATCTTATCAAAAAATATGATCTTACAGATTGTTATAATAATATTAATAATAAGGATATAGACTTACTAATTGCCCTGGGTGGTGATGGCCTCATTCTGCATCTATTACATGAGTATCAGCATTTAGATATTCCAATATATGGTATTAATTATGGCACTATTGGTTTTTTAATGAATTCCTTAAGTGATAATATAATGGATTCAATCAATAGTGCTAAATTAGAAAAATTATATCCATTAAAAATGATTGCGACTGATATTGATGGCAAGAAACATCAATATTTTGCCATTAATGAAGTTTCTTTGTTAAGACAAAGTAATCAAGCAGCTAAAATTAAGATTGAAATTAACAATAAAACACGTATAGAAAATCTTATTTGCGATGGTATATTAGTGGCGACCCCTGCTGGTAGTACCGCTTATAACTTATCTGTCAATGGTCCCATTATACCATTTGGAGCTGACATCTTAACCATGACACCAATCAGTCCATTTCGCCCCCGTAGTTGGCGCGGTGCCTTACTTTCTGATAAGACAAAAATTAAATTTACTATATTGAAACATGAAAAGAGGCCAATAAGTGCCACTGCTGATTACTTTGAAGTAAGAAATGTTAAGGAGGTAGAGATTGCAGTTGATAAAAGTCAATATTATCAGATTTTATTTGACCCAAATCATTCATTAGAGGAGAGAATCATAAAAGAGCAATTTATTTAAAATGAGGCGCCGTAATTAATATAAATTGCAGTAGTGGCTTCATTGTTAAATCTAGTTTCTTCGTAAGAAATTCTTGCTCTAATTTGATTATTTTTATTAAGATCATGATATAGTGAACCATGGGCAAATAATCTGTTTCCATTAGAGTTTGGTGCTTTAATATTAAAGCTACCTATGGAGTCTATATTTCCAGAATAATTATTTCTACGATAGGTTATATCTTGTTCAAAACCAGTATTATACTAATTCCCATCTTTAAAATGGGTTAAAATAATAAATAATCTAACTTTATATTTTTTGATTAAAGTCATAAAAAGCCTCGCGAAATATGTGCATATTACGACTCGTTTTTTATAATTTTTATCTAAAAAATATTTTGCCTGTATCATTCATTAAAGATGGGATTTGGTATTAATCACCAATCTAAGATTTTTTTTCTTTTGAAAGATAAATTTAGATCCAAAAGTAGCTATAGAAGATTCCTGTTTTAAGCTATCAAAAGAAGCTAAAAAATCAGCTCCAGCATTTTCATTATAAGTTGATCTTGTTATTTTAATATAATTAACAGAGCTATATGGTTCTATTGCTAATTTATTTGATATTTTCTTATTATACCAATTCTTCATCTTTAATGAATGATACAGGCAAAATATTTTTTAGATAAAAATTATAAAAAACTACTTTCAATCAACTTTTTTCTTTAAATTTGATCGTTATTTTTCTTAAGTTTATGTATCTTTGTTGCACATCGTATTTCTCAAAATAAATACTTGACTTTTCTTAAAATATAGGTCATAATACCATTAAATTCCATTTTTTACCATATTTTTCCATAACACACCATAAAATATGATAATAATGGCAAATAAATTTAAATATTATGGCGTTATTTTTATCAAACTTTACAAATAAAATAGATAAAAAGGGAAGAGTTTCAGTTCCTGCACAATTTCGTCTCGCTGTTTCTGATCAAGATTTCTCCGGTGTTATAATTTACGAATCATTCATTAATCAATCCATTGAAGGATGTGATATTAGTCGCATCAAGCAGCTTAGTGAATCAATAGATGATCTAGATCCATTTTCTGATAATAGAGATGCTTTTGCAGCCTCAATACTTGGTGGTTCTGTGCAATTACCTTTTGATAGTGATGGTAGAGTAATATTACCAGAATCATTAATTAATTTTGCCAATCTTGATGATAAGGCAACTTTTGTTGGCAAGGGAAAAACATTCGAAATTTGGCGGCCAGAAAGCTTTACTGAATATATGAGTGATGCTAAAAGCAAAGCAAAAGAGAATAGGGGCATGCTTCGCTTAAAAAAGAGCGAATAAATATTAAATATTAATTATTAACTTAACTTAAATTTCATTTAAATTGTTGGATAATCACAATTTTCACAAATCAGTTTTATTAGATGAGGTTCTAACAAATCTTAATGTGCGTGATAATGAAATATACGTTGATGGTACATTTGGCGCTGGTGGATATTCTGGTGCTATATTAAATAAAGCAAATTGTACAATTTATGCTTTTGATCGTGATTTAACTGTTAAAAGATTTGCCGATAATTTAAAAGAAAAATTCTCAGATAGATTTCATTTTATTCATGATCAATTTTCCAATATGAAAGATAATCTAATGAGGTTAGGCGTTAAAGAGGTTGATGGTGTAATATTAGATCTTGGCGTTTCCTCTATGCAGCTTGATGAAGAAAATAGGGGGTTCTCTTTTAATTCTAAAGCAAGGCTTGATATGAGAATGGATGATTCAACTGGAATAAGCGCTTTTGAGGTTGTGAATTATAAAACTGAAAAAGAATTATCTGATATTATTAGGGATTTTGGTGAAGATAGAAAGCATCGTAAAATTGCTAAAGCTATTATTGATAATAGAGAAAAAAAAGAAATTACAACAGCAATTGAATTAGCTGATATTATAAGAGGGGTTTATGGTAATTATAATCCAAAAAAGATTGATCCTGCCACTAAAACCTTTCAGGCTATTAGAATTTTTATAAATGATGAGCTAGGGGAATTAAAGCAAGCCCTAATAGGAGCTTTGGAACTTTTAAAAAAGGGCGGAAGATTGCTGATAGTATCTTTTCACTCTCTTGAAGATTCATATGTAAAAAAATTCTTTCGTGATAATAGTGGTTATAATGATAGAAATATCTCTCGTTATACACCACAGGATTTATCAAAAAATAATGAAAATTATAAACTTTCCCTTCCCTTTTCCAAGGCTATTAAGCCTTCAAAAGAGGAAATAGAAAATAATATTAGATCGAGATCTTCTCGTCTAAGAATTGCAATTAGGAGTTAAATTATGTCAAAAATATTAAAAAATAACAATGCGCCATTATTTGAATATTTAGAAGCAAAACAAAATGAAGAATTTTCTATAAATTTCATTAAAGATTGCAGTATTAATATTCGAAATAATTATATAGTGAATTTTTGTGTAGCTATGGCGATAATTTTTAGCATATGTCTTACTTTTTACGTTCAGTTCAAGGTTGATATGATGCAAAATAAAGTAAATATGGCAGAATTACAGATAGAAGATTATAATCAGGATTTAAAATTACTTAATGTTGAGTGGATTTATTTAACCAGACCTGAAAGAATAAGAAAATTATCAAATAAATATTTAAATAAGAATAAAATAATAGCCTATTATCAGGTTAAGAGCTATGAAGAAATGCAGAAATTTTATATGGCTAATCTTAAAAAATATGAAAATGTTAATGTTATTTCTAACTTGGTAAATTAATTTTTTTGTAAAAAATATTTAGATATTATACCAAATCCCATTCTTTAATGAATGATACAGGCAAAATATTTTTTAGATAAAAATTATAAAAAAGAGTCGTCAGTATGTTCATATTTCATAATATTTTTCATGGGCTTTTTATGATTTTAATCATAAAATATGAAGTTAGATTATTTATTATTTTAACTGAATTTTAAAGATGGGAATTGGTATTAATTGTTACCATATTTATTAAGATCTCGAATAAGTAGATCTCTAATATTCCGGGAGATTGATTTTAGTAAGCCATGCTCCACCTTTTCTTCAGCAATATAATTCGCAAATCTATTATCTTGAACGTCGTAACTATCTTTTGCTTGCACCGAGCTTTTTGAAATTATGTTATCATTATCAATATCTTTTAAAATATAAGATGCTTTTATTGTCATTCTGTTTCTTCCTGATGACCCTGTGTCAGTAATAATTGTAATTTGAGTTTGTTTTTTTAAATCAAAATTTAATATATATTTTTTATCTATATCTATATGTTCTGGATTTAGTAATTCTTCTAATTCCATGTGTAATGTTTGTTCAGTTTTTTTATTATATTTTGTTATTTTAATTGATGGCAAGAATATATTATTTTGAATTTCGCTTTTTTTACTATAAATTGAGTGAAATCCACAATTTGTGGTTAGAAAAAGAATAAATGCAATAATGATTGGTTTTTTTAATAATTTAATTAATTTATTATGATAATTTATCATATTTAATTATCTTTATTATTAATTGCCGCTTTAATAAATTCAACAAATATTGGGTGAGGGCAGAATGGTCTAGATTTTAACTCCGGATGAAATTGCACCCCAATAAAAAATGGATGATTGGCAATTTCTATAATCTCAGTTAGAGAGCCATCGGGAGAGGTTCCTGAGAAATTTAATCCAGATTTCTCTAACTTATCTTTAAAGTTAATATTAACCTCATAGCGATGCCTATGTCTTTCATTAATATTGTCATTTTGATATATTTTGTGAGCTAAGCTATTTTGCTTAATGGCGCAAGGATAAGATCCAAGTCTCATGGTGCCACCAAGATTGCCTTTTTTATAATTAATTTTTGTGTCTTCTTTTAGCCACTCATTCATTAAGCCAACTAATTTTGTGCCTTCTTTGTCGAATTCGCTAGAATTTGCATCTTTAATATTTAGAACATTCTTGGCATATTCAATCACTGCCATTTGCATACCAAAACATATACCGAAATATGGAATGTTATTTTCTCGAGCATATTTTATCATTTCAATTTTACCCTTAGCTCCATCTTCGCCAAATGCCCCTGGAACTAGGATAGCATGCACAGATTTTAATTCCTCTAAAACATTTTTATTAAGTTTTCGTGCATTTATCCATTTTATATTAGCTTTGTAGTTTAGGGAAATTGCCGCATGATCAATTGCTTCTAGTAGCGATTTATAAGAATCACGATAATTATTATATTTACCAACAATTGCTATATTGACTTCACCTTTTATATTATTTACTGATTTAATAATATTATCCCATTTCTCTAAATTAATTTTTTTACTATAATCTAAATTAAAATATTTTAAAATTTGTATATCAAGACCTTGTTCGTGATATATTCTTGGAACTTCATAGATGTTGCTGGCATTAGGAGCTGGTATAACATTATCAGAGGTAACAGAGCACATCTTTGCTATTTTGTTTATTATGCCCTCATTAATTTCTTTTTCTGTTCTGCATAAAAGAATACTTGGCTGAATTCCAATTGATCTAAGTTCTTTTACGGAATGTTGTGTTGGTTTAGTTTTGATTTCGTCAGCAAATGATATGTAAGGCAGTAATGTTAAGTGTAAAAATGAACATCTTTCTTTTCCAAGTTCAAATCCAAGTTGCCTTATTGCTTCAAAGAAGGGTAGGGCTTCAATGTCACCAACTGTACCACCAATTTCACATAAAGCAAAATCAACATCATCAATATCATTTAAAATAAATTCTTTGATTAAGTCAGTAACATGAGGTATAACCTGTACAGTTCCACCAAGGTAATCGCCTTTCCTTTCTTTATTTATTAGATTTTGGTAAATTTTACCAGTGGTAATATTATCACTTTTTTTAGCATTAACATCGGTAAATCTTTCATAGTGACCAAGATCAAGATCTGTCTCTGCGCCGTCTTCTGTAACAAAAACTTCACCATGTTGAGTGGGGCTCATAGTTCCTGGGTCAACATTAAGATATGGATCTAATTTTCTTAATCTTACTTTATAGCCTCTTTCTTGCAATAATGCACCAAGGGAAGCTGAAGCCAGTCCTTTACCTAAAGATGATACTACTCCTCCAGTAATAAAAATAAACTTAGTTTTACTATTAGGTTTTTTCATCTATATTTTAAAAACTGTTAATCAAGGACTGAAACATTAATAAGCCATCTTTGGAGCCTGTATTAACGTCAATAGCTCTTTCTGGATGAGGCATCATGCCTAAAATATTTTTATCTTTATTAAAAATTCCAGCAATATTATCAATTGAACCATTAGGATTAGATTCTGCCGTTAACATATTTTTCTTATCGACATATCTAAAAGCAATTTGATTGTTATCCTCTAATGATTTCAATAAATCTGGATTAGCAAAATAATTTCCATCCATATGTGCTACTGGTATTTTAATTGCCTTATTATCGTCATATAAAGAAGTAAATTTACTATCTTTATTTTCTGTTTTTAGATAAACATCTTTGCAGGTAAATTTAATGTTCTCATTTCTAAGTAAAGCTCCATCTAAAAGATTACATTCAATTAATACCTGAAAACCATTACATATCCCAAGAATATGAACGCCTTTCTTAGCTAATTTCTTAACTTCCTGCATTGCTGGTGAAATTGCTGCCATGGCGCCACTTCTAAGGTAGTCACCGTAAGAAAAACCTCCAGGAATAACTATTAAATCAAGATTTGAGGGTAATTCATTATCTTGATACCATATTTTTTCTACTTTACTTCCAGATTTAACTAAGGCATCAACAGCATCTCTGTCGCAATTTGATCCTGGAAAAACTATAACTGCAGATTTCATTAATTTAATACCTCAAAACTATAATTTTCAATTACTTGATTAACTAATAATTTGTCACAAATATCATCAACAATTTTATCAATATTGTTTTTATCATTTTCTGATATTTTTAATTCTATAATTTTACCTTGCCTGACATCTGAAACTTGATTAAAACCAAGATTTTTTACTAAGGAGTTTTCTATAGCCTTGCCTTGAGTGTCTAAAACACCATTTTTTAGCATTATATTTATTCTTACTTTCATTTTTAATTTATATTAATTTTAAATCTATTTGCAACTTCTTCGTAGGCACTTATTAAGCCGCCAATATTTCTCCGAAATCTATCTTTATCTAATTTTTCATTATTATCCTTATCCCATAGGCGACAAGAATCAGGGCTAATTTCATCAGCTAATATTATATTATTATCACTATCAAAGCCAAATTCAAGTTTAAAATCAACTAATTTAATATTTATTTTGTCAAAAATATCTATTAATACTGAATTAATACGAAAAGTTAAATCTTTTATTATTTTAAGCTCATTAGCATCTATTACCTTAAGTAATTTAATGGCATGATCTTCGTTTATTATAGGGTCTCCTAGTTCGTCTTCTTTATAGCATATTTCAAATATAGGTGAATCTAGCGTGATTCCTTCATCAATTCCTAGTCTCTTAGAAATGCTACCGGCAGTTATGTTTCTGATAATAATTTCTAAAGGTATGATATTAACCCTTTTAACCAATTGTTCATTTTTTGATAATCTTTTAATAAAATGAGTTGGTATGTTATGCTCTGATAATTTATCCATAATATATTCACAGATAAAATTATTTAGAATACCCTTCCCTTTGATTGTATCTTTTTTTAAATTATTAAAAGCAGTGGCATCATCCTTAAAATATTGAATGATTTCCTCTTTTTTATCTGTTTTATAAAGAATTTTTGCTTTTCCTTCGTAGATTTTATCTAATTTTTGCATCATTTGCTAATTATTTAAATATAATAGTGAGCTATAAGCCGGATTTTGTACTTAAGCCAAAGCTAAAGTGATAGCCATTCATCTAGGATTATTGTCACCAATAACCTCAAGCGACCTACCCAAATCACAATGCCTGAGAGCATTTTGCTAATTAAAGCATGCAATTTCTATTTGGTCTTGCTCCTGATGGGGTTTACCATGCATCCATGTTACCATAAATGCAAGTGAGCTCTTACCTCACTTTTTCACCCTTACTATAATAAATTATAGCGGTATATTTTCTGCGGCACTGTTCCGTAACTTAAAAGCCCCCAGCTATTAACTGGCATCATTCTCAGGTGGAGTCCGGACTTTCCTCTATCATTTAAAAATAAATAATAGCGACTATCCGCTCACGAGATTTATAGTAAAATAATTTCTATAATTTTCAAGTTAAATAATATTAAAATTACCTTATTCTCCTTATGAAAATAATTAAAAAACTTGTAATACCAATTCTTAATCTTTAATGAATGATACAGGCAAAATATTTTTTAGATAAAAATTATAAAAGAGAGTCGTCAGTATGTTCATATTTCGCGAGGCTTTTTATGATTTTAATCAAAAAATATGAAGTTAGATTATTCATTATTTTAATCCATTTTAAAGATGGGATTTGATATAATACTAAATGCTATCTATAAAGGCCTTTGACGTATCTGAAGTAGTTTTATTTTGCAGTAATTTTAGATAAAGGAATTATTAAAATTAGAAATTAATATCAATTACGCTGAATAATAATAGTTGCAATTGCTGAAATTAATATTCCTGGTATAATCTCAGCTTGAATATTTTTACCATAAAATAATAAAGATATTACAGCAACCAGAGAAGGAATTAGATAGCTATATGATATAACTTTATTTGGTCCCAGTGCGATGGTTGTTTTTTGATAAAGATATACGGTGATTAATGTTGCACCAATAACAAGATATAGCATATAAAATAAGGCTGATCCTTGTAAAGATTGCAGTTCCAGACTTCTTTTTGTTAATATCATGGCAAGCATCATCCATAATGACCCTGAAATCAATATTGAAAATACCAAAATAATCATCTGATCTTTTTTATATAGTAATTTCATGCTAATGGAGTAAAAAGACATAGCTAGAATACTTATGATAAATATTAATTCACCTTTTCCAATAGTAAAAGATTTTAATAATAATATATTTCCTTCAAAAATTACCCAACAAGTTCCAATAATTCCAAAAATATATGCTAATAAATATTTGGTAGATATTTTATTTTTAAAAATAAATATTGATAATATAGCTGTTATAAAAGGCGTTAGAGTAAATAATGCTCCAGTGTTAAGAGAGCTTGTATATTTTAATGCTTCAAAAAAACTAACAAAAAATAATGCATAAAAAAACCCAATAACTAGAGCTCTTGGCATGGTTTTTAGGATATTTTGAATTGAGTTTTTTTGCGTTATGGCAAGGGGTAGTACAATAATTGATGCCATCATAAATCTTAAAAAAGTTAGTGATAGCGGGTCAGAGATTCTTGTTAATTCTTTTGAAGCTATAAATGATCCTGCAATTAAAAAAGTTGCTAAAAATACTAAAAAGTGATTTAGCAATAGATTTTTATCATATTTCATAATTATTTTAATAATTTATTTAATTTCTATATCAAACAACGCTCCACTTTTATTTACATCGGCTGGAAGTATTTTTATGTCATGATCTTTGGCCACCTGTAGAAATACATTAATTTTATCACTATTGTCAATTTCAAGATTCATTGAGGCAACTAAAAATTCGACAGGAAAATTAGCTTTTAAATAAGCAGTTTGATATGAGATAAGTGCGTAAGCTGCCGCATGTGATTTATTAAAGCCGTAGCCAGCAAATTTATCAACTAAATCAAAAATTTCTTCAGCTTTTTTAGGGTCAATATTGTTTTTAATAGCACCTTCTGTGAAGATTTTTCTTTGCTTATCCATTTCTTCTTTAATTTTTTTACCCATAGCTCTTCTTAAAATATCAGCAGCTCCTAAGCTGTAGCCAGCTAGAACTCTAGCAATTTCCATAACCTGTTCCTGATAAACTATGACACCGTAAGTTTCTTTTAGGGTGGATTCTAAAATAGGGTGGGGGTAAATAATTTGCTCTTCTCCTAATTTTCTTCTGATATAGGTTGGAATATTATCCATGGGCCCAGGTCTGTAAAGTGAAATCAGGGCAATGATATCTTCTAATTTATCACATTTCATTTGTTTTAAGACCGATCTCATCCCTGAAGACTCAATTTGAAATGATCCAATTGAGTCGCCCTGTGCCAACATGGCAAAAGTATCCTTATCATCTAATTTAATTTTATTAATATCTAAATTCAAGTTTCTATTTTTATTAACTAATTTAACGGTATTAGATATAACAGTTAGGGTTTTTAGGCCAAGAAAATCAAATTTTACCAAACCTGCAGCTTCAACATATTTCATGGAGTAGCCAGCTGCTGGCATTTGCGACTTAGCATCATCAAGATGTAATGTGCAGATTTCATGTAAAGGTTTATCTCCTATAACGATTCCAGCAGCATGAGTTGAGGTGTGGCGGTATAAGCCTTCTAATTTTAAAGCAATATTTACCAATTTAGTTATCTCTGGATCTTGCCTAACGGAATCTTTTAATTCTTGATCCATTTCAATGGCGCCTTTTAGGGTTACGGCCTCAAGGGCGTTAAACGGAATAAGTTTACAGATTCTATCAACTTGATTATAGGGCATTTGCAATACCCTGCCTACATCCTTTAAAACTGCGCGAGCTTGCAATTTTCCAAAAGTTATGATTTGCGCTACCATATCTTTGCCATATTTTTGCTGTACATAAGATATAACCTCATCTCTTCTTGATTGACAAAAATCAATATCAAAATCTGGCATTGAGACTCTTTCTGGATTTAGAAATCTTTCAAAAAGCAAGCCAAATCTAATTGGATCAAGGTCAGTAATTTTTAAAGCCCAGGCAATGATAGAACCTGCTCCAGATCCTCTGCCTGGGCCAACCGGTATGTCATTTTTCTTGCTCCAAATAATAAAATCAGATACTATCAGGAAGTAGCCGCTAAAATTCATCTGTTTTATTATCTTTATCTCATAATCAAGCCTTTCATTGTAGCTTTTGATCATTTCTTTTTGATCGTCAACATTTGTAATAGATCTTAATTCGAATTCTGCTTCTAAGCGATCTTTCAATCCTTTTTTAGCATCAATTTCAAGCTGATCACTTTCACTTAGATTATTTAATGTGGCAAATTTAGGCAGGGTAGGTGGTCTTTCGTAAGCCATAATACAGCATTTCTTGGCTATTTTTATGGTGTTTTCTATTGCCTCTGGTATGTCACAGAAAAGTTCTGACATCTCTTTTGGGGTTTTAAGGTAATGCTGGTTATTAATTTTTTTACGATTCTTTTCACTCACATATCTTCCAGTTCCAATGCAGGATAGTATATCTTGCGACTCATGCATATCTTGATTGATGAAGAAATTGTCATTAGTTGCAACAAGTGGTATATTATGATTAAGAGCAAGTTTTATTAACTTCTCCTCTAATATATCTTCGTTATTTTCACCATGACGATGTAGCTCTATATAAAAATCATCCGCAAATATATCTAAGAGTTTCTTGGCTAATATTTCCGCTTTTTTATCTTGCTCTTCTAATAGTAATTTACTAAGAACACCCTCTAAATTGCCGCATAAAAATATTAATCCATCCTTATTATTTTCTAAATCTGATAGCTTTATATTTGGATTTATCCCGGCCTCTCTTTTTGTATAGCTTTCACTAATAAGTTTCATTAAATTCAGATATCCCTGTTGATCTTTTGCTATTAATATTGACTGACAGAGGGATTTATTAACATCTAATATTGATAAGCTATGCTTATCATGTAATATATCGTTAATATTTAAGTTAATTTGGCAGGAAATAATAGGCTGGATATTGTTTTTTTTGCATTTCATGGAAAACTCCAGAGCTCCAAACATATTATGCTTATCGCAGATTGATATAGCTGGCATCTGAGACTTTTTGGCAAAATCTATCAATTCTTCAATTCGTATCGAGCTTTCACATAAAGAATAGCTGGTGTGATTTCTAAGGTGAATAAAATTCTGTTTTATCTTTTGTGTTTTAATTGTCATTTATTTAAAATGAATCTTAACAGTTTTCAGTTCTTTATTTAATTTTTTTAAGACTTCCGCAGAAATATCCAAATGATCTTGATAAAATGCTAATCCTGATGAAGGTAATATTATGTCGATATTTTTTTCAGCACTAATTTGATCAAGAATTTCTTTTATTTTTTTATCAATTTTACTTAGTGCCACAAGATAGCTTTGCTTTAAAGATTTTTGTTTTTTCTCAGCATCATTTTTGATTTGAGAGAATTCTTGCATTATTAATTTACTTTCTTGTCTTAGTGCGTCTTCTGACATTACTGCTTTTTTGGATTCTATATTTGCTGCTTTTTGTTCTAGCGCAACTTTCTTCTTATCTATTTCTCCTTGATATAATTTTTCTTTTCTACCCATCTGCTCGTCAATATTACTCATTGCTAGGGAGTTTTTAAGAATTTCTTCAACATCAACAACAGCAATTTTTTGACTATTTGCTTGTGCTATATTGGTGGTAAAAATTATTAAAGTAAGTAAAGATAGGACTAAGGATAGTTTTTTTGTAAACATGATTTAAATAAGTAATTAAGTTAGTAATATAATATGTATCAATATAATACAATAATATGTCTTATAATGATACAGTATGTATTATTTTAATACATATTTCAGATTTAGGAGTAATTCTATTCATAAACTCTATTAATTTTAATTAGGTTTTTTCTAGGAGATTTAAATGTTATTGGTATTTGTTCAATTATTATCGAGTTAGGCTCCTCATCTATACCAAATGATTGTTCTTCGCTAATTGATAGGCGGTTAACTAAATGATATAAATTAATAATCATTCTTTGGTATAAGGGTAGGTAATGTTGATTTGCAATAAATTTTCTTAAAATAACAAAACTAATATCTCCACAAATATTTTGCTTATCTTTATATAAATAATCAGTATCAATATCAACCTCATTATTATCTATAAGGTTTGATAATACATGTTTAAAGAGCATGTTTATTCTTGGTTCAACTTTAAATCCAAGTCTAAAATCTATTCTTACGGCATCTTGCGGTGCTATGACGCTAACTTTATAATCACAAACATATGGTTCATCAACTATTTCAACATGAACAAACCAATATATATTAGCTCTCTTAGGTCTTCTTTCAAGTAAAGAATACATTATTTTAGTTTCTATTTCGTCAGTATATGAGGAAGATGTCATATAAACTAAATGTGTTGCTGTTTTTGGTAAAGAGGTATCGTTACTAACTTTTACAAGCAGAGGTAAGACTTCATTTAGATTGGTGTATTTTATGTGTCTTCTTTTAAAGATTTTAGCTTGATACCAAGTCCACATAATACAAAATACCAATATTGCACCCAAGAACACTATCCAGCCGCCATGGATAAATTTTGCTGCATTTGCCATGAAGAAGCTTACTTCTATTGGTAAATATAGTGCCGCAAAACCAAAAATAATTATTTTTGATACCTTGCGACAGGATAGGTAAAATAAAAATAAAATAGAAGTATTCATCATTGCCATTACCACCGCCAAACCGTAGGCCGCTTCCATATTTGAAGATTCTTTAAAATAGTAAGTGACACCAATACAGCCAATACAAAGAGCAAAATTAATAGCTGGTATATAAATTTGACCCCTCTTTTTTGTTGGATATAATGTTCTGAATTTAGGCCATAGATTTAAACGACTAGCCTCATTTATTAGGCTAAAAGAGCCGCTAATCAAGGCTTGGCTAGCAATTATTGTTGCAAAGGTGGCTATAACGATAGATGGTAGCAAAAACCATTCCGGTATCATTCCATAAAATGGGTTAACATCAATATTTGAGGATTGGTTATAATTTAACATTAACCAGGCTCCTTGACCAAAATAATTGAGAAGTAAGCATGTTTTGGCAAAAGCCCAGCCACGCCTGATGCTTTTTTTATCACAGTGACCAAGGTCGGAATATAAGGCTTCTGCACCCGTTGTACATAAAAATACCGCTCCTAAAATCCAAAAACCACCAGGATGGGCAATGAGTAAGTTAATGGCATGATATGGGTTTAGGGCATTTAGTAATGAAAGATTTTGTATTAAATGATATAATCCAAATAATCCAATCATTGTAAACCATATTAACATTGTAAATCCAAACAAGCCTCCAACAATATTTGTGCCAAATTTTTGTACTGAAAATAGTAATATTAGAATAGCTATAACAATTGGTAATGTATTTAATTCTGGATATATTATTCTTAAGCCTTCAACTGCAGAAGAAACAGAGATTGCTGGGGTTATTAATCCTTCCGATAAAAGCATACTTGCTCCAACAATTGCAAAAAATACCACCCACCATTTTTTACCTCTAATCAGAGAATAAAGAGAAAGCATGCCGCCTTGACCTCTGCGATCTACCTGCAGCATAATTGCTACATATTTTAATGTGGTTTGTAGAGTTAATGTCCAAAATATACAAGATAAGCTACCATATATTAAGAATTCATCAATAACTCTATTATGAGTTATGGCTCGCATCACATATAAAGGGGAGGTGCCGATATCGCCATAAACAATACCAAGAGCTATTATTACTGATAATAACATGTGGGGAGCTTTTTCTGAAATCTTGCTAGCTACGGGCTGTTTAATTCCAGTACTTGGATTAGGTATTGCAGTATTTTCTTGAATATTTGACATTTTAAATATTGTAAACTAATTTTCCGGCGATAATTGTTTTAATAGCCCTTCCTTTAACTTTTCTTTTTGCAAAAGGGGAATTTTTTGACTTACTGTGAAATGCTTCTGGGTTTATTTCCCACTCTTTATCTAGATCAATTAATACTAAATCTGCTCTAGCGCCTTTTTTAATTCTTCCGCCGTCAAAATTAATAATATCAGCGGCTTTATATGTCATTTTTGCTAACAGATCAATTAATGATAAAGTTTTATTATGATATAATTCTAAAGATACTGGTAGCATTGTTTCCACACCAACTATACCAAAGGCGGCTTCTGATATTGGTTTATTTTTTGAGGCAATGTCGTGAGGGGCGTGATCAGTTGAAATGGCATCTATTGTGCCATCTTTCAATCCTTCAATTAAAATTAGTCTATCCTCTTCACTTCTAAGTGGCGGGTTCATTTTAGCATTAGTTCCTTCTGTTAAAACGGCTCCATCATTTAAGGCAAAGTGATGGGGGCAAACTTCCACTGTAGCTCTCAATCCTTTTTTCTTTGCTTCTCTTATAGCATTTAACGCCTCCTTAGTCGAAACATGCAGTAAGTGATAATGTCCGCCTGTCATTTCTAATATTTCTAGGTCTCTTTTTACTATAACTGATTCTGATATATTTGGAATCCCTTTTACCCCAAGTTCTAAAGATGATATGCCTTCATTTATACAGCCGCCATTGCTTAAATTTAAATCTTCAGCATGTTGCGCCACTGGACAATTAAGATTTTTAGCATATTCCATTGCTTTTCTCATGACGTTGGCATTCATTACTGGTAGGCCGTCATCGGTAAAGCCAACAACTCCAGCCTCTTTCATTGAGTGCATATCGCTTAATTCTTTACCTTCCATGTTTTTTGTAATTGCACCATAAGCTCTAATATTGCAAAAGGCAGTTTCCTTAGCTTTTAAATGAAGATAGTCAATCATGGTAACACAGTCAAGTACAGGAGAGGTGTTTGGTTGACATACTACAGTAGTAATTCCGCCAGATACCGCCGATTTACTGCCGCTAATTAAATCTTCTTTATGAGTTTGACCTGGGTCACGAAAATGAACTTGAATATCAATTAAACCAGGGCATAAAACATTACCCTTGCAATCAATTATATTAGCGTTTTTAATTAATTCTTGATCTTTAATTTCTGTAGCGAATTCAGCGATTTGATCTCCAATAGTTAATAATTGTCCTATTTGGTCAAATTTTGTCTCAGGATCTATGATTCTGGCATTGACGTAAAGATTTCTCTTATTCTTATCTATTGCTTTATTATATGGTAAAGTAAAATTTGACATTACTAGTTAAATTTATTGAAGTTACAAAGTTTTTAAATTATACAAAAATTTTATATTTTAATAATATTAAATCAAGAGATGTTTTTTTATTTACTAATAAAATAATTTGATTTACAATTCCTGGTACAATTTCTCATTTTTAAAGTTGGTTAAAATTAATAAACAGTAATACTATTTATTAAAAATAGGAATTGGTATGACAGATTTTTTTTCTAAAATATTTTCTAATTTTTATTAATCAATGTCAAGAAGCAAAGGAAAGATAATAGCTTGCTTAGATTTAGGCACAACTAAAATAACTTGTATTATTGCAGCTATTAATGAAAGAAATATATCTATTTTAGGTTATAGCTATAAAAAATCACAAGGAATTTCTGCAAGTGCTATTTCTGATATGGAATTAGCTCAAAATTCTATTACAAAAGTTGTAAGTGATGCTGAAAAGAAGGCAGGATTTAATATTGATAGATTGATATTATCCTTATCTGGAAGCAGGTTGATTTCTGAAAAAAAAGAGATTAGCAGTAAAATCTCTGGTAATATTGTTAGGGGTTCCGATATTAGTAATCTCGCTCGTAAAATAGCTATCCAATATAAGAATAGAGAGGTGGTTCATTTAATTCCAATGCAATATAGAATTGATGATTCTAATTATGTGCAAAATCCTAGACATATGTCTGGTGATAAATTAACTACAAAATTTCACATGGTATCGGCATCCACAACCACTACCAAAAACATACAAAGCTGCTTAAAAAGATGTCAATTATCAGTCAATAATTATGTATCTAAATCATATTGTACTGCACTAGCTTGCCTAAATAGTAGTGAAATTAATTCTGGAGGTTCTTTAATTATAGATATGGGTGGTATAAATACTTCGTTCTCAGTGATGATTAAGGGTAAATTGGTTTATAATGGATATGTTAATATTGGTGGAATTAATATTACTAGAGACATCTCAACAATTTTAAATATTGACTTTGAAACTGCCGAGCAAATAAAAATATTAAATAATTCATTAATTGTTAATCCAATAGAAGAAAAAGAATTAATTAAAATGAAAATAGGTAGTTTTAATGATAATTTTGGTATTGTTAGAATTACTAAAAAAGAATTAAGAGACATTATTAGCTGTAGGATAGAAGAGCTTATTGAAATGGTTAAAAAAGATCTAGACAAAAATTCTTATGGATCCCATTTATTTAATAATATAATAATTTCTGGCGGTGTTTGTTCTGTCATTGGTATTGAAAAAATAGTTAATAGAGTTTTTGATAAACAATCTAGAGTAGGCTACCCACAAAAAGTTAGTGATTTGCCTAGTGAGTTAAATGATCCTTCATTTTCTAGCTCTATTGGTATGTTGGTATTTTTACAAAATATTTATAAGGATGAGAAAAATAACTCTGGATTTGATTCTAAAAATAGTTCAATTAAGAGATTTATGCATTATCTAATGTCTTTGTAATAATTTTTTAACTATTTTTACTTGACTCTTATAAAAAATCAAGAATAATTATCATTTTTAAGCCTTAATATCAAGGCTATGTATAGCTCACGGATAAATTTACAGATTATTTAAAATGGAAAAATTACAATTATTTTTATTAATTTTACAGGTAGTGATAGCGTTAGTGATGATTGTCACAATATTACTTCAAAAATCTGGTGGTGATTCTTTGGGCGGAATAGGCGGAAGCGGAAGCGGGGGCCTTGGTGGAGGAATATCTGCACGCGCTTCAGCAAATGCTATAACTAAATTCACTATATTTTTAGTAGCGCTATTTATGCTTAATTCTTTAATTTTAGCTAGAATTTCTGCAAAACCACAGCAATCTACAGGTTTAAAAATAGATCAAATTATCCAGCAGGAAAATAATGGGAATAGTAATCAAAATAATAAACCCCTATTGCCCCCTATAGAGTAAAATTAAACTAATCTTAATAAATTTGAATATTATGAAAGTAACTTCTTTAAATCAAGCTCATATTAGTCAAGAAGCTAAAATGGTTGAATTTGCTGGCTATAGCATGCCAATACAATATAAAGACGGCATGTTAAAAGAGCATGAATGGGTTAGATCTGGTAAGGTTGGTCTTTTTGATGTTTCTCACATGGGACAAATTATCTTAGAGGGAGAAGGTTTATCTGAATTTTTCTCAAAAATAACTCCAACTTCATTTCTTAAAACTAAAAATAATGCAGCAAGATATACAGTTTTAACAAATGAAAATGGTGGTATTATCGATGATTTGATTATAACTAAATTAACAGAAAATAAATTCTTTGTTGTTATTAATGCTGCTTGTAAAGAAAAGGATATTTCTTGGATTGAGTCAAATCTTCCAAGTAATATAACCTTAACTAGATTGGATAGTAGGTCTTTAATAGCCGTCCAGGGTCAAATGGCTGAATCTATTTTGAACAATCTTTTAGAGAATGCTAATTTAGAAGATTTGCCATATATGAATATTGGTTTTTATAAATTAAGTAATGGTTCTGAAATTTTTATAAGCAGAACTGGTTATACTGGCGAAGATGGTTTTGAAATCAGTATAGAGGATAGTGAAGCAGAAGCTTTTTGGTTAAAATTATCTGAAAATGATAATGTTAGACCAATAGGACTTGGAGCTAGGGATTCCTTAAGGTTAGAGATGGGATATCCGCTTTATGGACACGATTTAAGTGATGAAACTTCTCCAGTTGAAGCTTCTCTTGGTTGGGTTGTTAGTAAGGTAAATGAAAGTTTTATTGGCTCTAATATAATTTTACAGCAAAAATTAAATGGTGTAAATAAAAAAAGAGTCGGAATTAAATTGCAAGAAAGAGGTATAGCAAGAGAAGGAAGTGATCTTCTAAATAAAGAAGGAAAAAAAATAGGAGTTTTAACCAGTGGAGGATTCTCTCCTATGTTAAAGGTTTCAATTGGTCAGGGTTATGTGGATATTGATCATGCTAATATCGGTGAATCTGTTTCAGTTGTCGTTAGAGGTAAAGAGCTTGATGCTACTATTGAGTCTCCAACTTTTATTAAAGCAAGAACAAAGTCTTTAAAATAATTTAAAAATAATAACAATCAATTAAATTTTTAGAATATGAAATATACAAAAGAACATGAATGGATAAAATTAGATGGTAATATTGCTACCATAGGTATAACTAAACATGCGGCTGATGCACTTGGCGAACTGGTTTATGTTGAACTTCCAGAATCGGGTGAAGATACTGAAAAGGGTGATGCAGTTATTGTTGTTGAATCCTCAAAATCAGCTAGCGACGTTTACTCACCAGTTTCCGGTGAGATTATAGAAATTAACGATTCTCTTGAATCAAATCCAGAGAATGTTAATGATTCACCTTACAATGATGGCTGGTTGGTAAAAATTAAAATATCAGACGCTTCTCAGTTAGATGAGTATATGTCTGAAGATGAATATGAGTCTTATATCAAGGAAGAATAATCATCATCATTATTCTGCTTAAAGGTTAACTTTTAAATGGGAGATGCATGAATGAAATATTAATATTATTATTTTTATTATTATCTTCTTTTTTTTATAAATCACAATTGGAAGCCAGGCCTGTTTCTTATGGTGGAGGCTGGACTTTAATGCAAAATAATGATGCATCAAGAAACTCTCTTCACATGTACTATTCTCCATCTTACAAATATTCTATTGGTTATAAAAGTGAATATTTAAGGCATGATAATATAGCTTTAAACTCTATGCAGCTTAACAATTTAATAAAAAGATGGAATTTTCCAGCAGCTCAAGGGAATATTTATTTTAAATCAAACATTGGTAATGCTCACAAGTCTCAAGATAATGAAATTTATGCTTCAATAGGAATGGCAGCAGATTTTGAAACTAGAAAATATTTTATATCTTATGAAAATAAATATTATAAATCAAATGAAAATGTACTTGACAATTTTGAACAAAGTTTTAGAGTTGGAGTTGCGCCTTATGTGGCCGAGTATGGTAATCTGCATTCATGGATAATGTTACAGCTTGATCACGCTCCTGATGCGGATTCGGATAAAATAATTACAACTGCACTAATAAGACTATTTAAGGGTATTAATTTACTAGAAATTGGAATAAGTTCCAATGAAAGACTGTTATTTAATTTAATTAAAAGATTTTAAAATATGGTTAAAAATATAATAGGTACTTCTTTGTTTTTTTTATTATTCAATATTAATATAGCTTATAGTAAGGTTATAGAGATTGATGTTAACGGTTTAGTCTGTGAATTTTGTGCGGTCACGATAGAGAAAGGCTTTCAGAAAAAGTTTAATTATATTGATAAGGTTAAGGTTAGTTTAGCTGAAAAGAAAGTATCTTTATATCTTCCTGATGATAAGGATATTTCTGATGATGATATTACTGCAATTGTCAAAAATAATGGCTATAGTGTAGTTAAAATTAATAGATAATTATGCCTCAAGCTAAAGAGTCTTTAATATTATTTTTTAGTCTATTTACGTCTCTTTCTACTATTTTTTGCTGCGCCCTGCCAATAATTCTAGTTTCTCTTGGAGCTGGAGCAGTTTTTGCCTCATTAAGTACTAATTTTCCATTTATAAATATTTTAGCTGAAAAGAGTATCTATATTTTTGCCGCTGCTTTTATTTTATTATTAATTGGTGGTTATTTTATTTTTTTTGGAAAACAAATTTGTCCAGCTGATAAAAAATTAGCTAAAATCTGCACTAAAACTAAAATAATCAATAAATGGATATGGTTTATATCTTTTTTTATATTACTTACAGCATTTTTCTTTAAATATATATTAATTTTATTTATTTAAATTTAAGTGACACAATTTTACTATCAAGATATTAATAAAAATAAATCTAATATTTTAGTAGTTATTCACGGATTTAATGCTATACCACATCCCGCCTTTAAAATAGGTTAAAGCAATAAATAATCTAACTTCCTATTTTTTTGGTTTCTGATATTTATTTAAACCAAATTTTTTAGTTTTATTATTCCTGGAAAGCGTTCTATTTCCTGAGTTAGAGCCTGCTCCTGACTTCTTGCAATTGCTGGAAAATGTCTGTTCCTGATCTTTGTCGTCAGATGATTTTTTTGATTTATCTGAATATTTAGACTTTAAAACTCTATTTGAGTCTTTAAATGAATCGCTTCCCAAATCTTTATTTTTTTTGCCAAAAAAAGATCTTTTTGTTTTTTCTTGATTGGAATTCCTTTTTAATCTATCAAAAGAGCTGGCTTCTGCCTTTCTTCCTGAATAACCCTCCCTTGAGTCTTTAGTTTTATTTCCGTCTATCTCAGAATCATTATTTCTAGAGAATTTTGATCTTTGAGAATTTCTTTCATTGGATTTATTTTTGCCTTTATAAGAAGAGCCAGAACTTGGGTTGGAGTCTCTTTGATCTCCTTCATCAAATCTACGTCTTCGGTCTGCATTGGAGCGTCCATTAAAGCTTCTTTGAGAGCTAAATTCTTTATCTGGCCTTGATTTAGAGCGAGGCTTTTTAGAGCTTGATTTGCTGCTATGTAATCCTCCCTCTCTAGCTTCAATACCATTTTTTAATGGCGCACTAGGCTTAACACCGTGGAATTTATGAGATTCATCAATTGGTATTCGAAATTTTATGGTCTTTTCTACTGATTTTAAAAGCAGGTGCTCTGATGGGTCGCAAAAAGAAATTGCGATTCCACTTTTTCCTGCCCGAGCCGTTCTGCCAATTCTGTGAACATAGCTTTCTGGGTCTTGGGGAATGTCAAAATTAACAACATGCGTAATATCTGGAATATCAATCCCACGAGCAGCAATATCGGTTGCTACTAAAACCTTATTTTTACCTTTGCGGAAATCATCCAAGGCTTTTTCACGCGCACCCTGTGTTTTATTGCCGTGAATTGCTGCTGCGGCAATTGATTTTTCATCTAAATATTTTACAATTTTGTTAGCCCCATGTTTAGTTTTTGAGAATACTAAAACACTTTTTGCATCTTCTTGTCGAAGAATTTCCTTTAATAACGGTAATTTATTAGATTTTTGAACCAAATTAACTCGTTGATCTATTTTTTCAACAGTACTTGATGGAGGGGTCACCTCAACTCTAATAGGATTATCTAGAATTGAATTTGCCAGAGAAGAAATATCCTTAGGCATGGTCGCTGAAAAAAACAGAGTTTGTCTTTTTTTAGGTAATTTAGCAATGATTTTTTTAATATCTCTTATAAAACCCATATCCAGCATTCTATCTGCCTCATCAAGAACGAATATTTCCAATTGAGCATAGCGAACTTGACCTTGGTTCATTAGATCCAGTAAGCGTCCCGGAGTTGCAATTAGAATATCAAAACCTTTTCTCATATCTCTTATTTGAGTTTTAATATTAACGCCACCAAATATAACTTTATGTCTTAAGTTTAAGTCGCCACCATAGCGATCAATATTATCTGCAATTTGTGAGGCTAATTCTCGGGTTGGTGTTAAGATCAGTGAGCGAACACAGTTAGGTCTAACTTTATTAGAGCTTTTAGTAAGATTGTCTAAAATAGGCAAAGCAAAGGCTGCTGTTTTGCCGGTTCCAGTTTGGGCTATTCCAAGCAAATCCCTGCCTTCGAGTAAATGCGGAATTGACTCTTTTTGTATTGGAGTTGGATGAATATATCCTTTAGCATTCAAAGCGCTCAGAATCTTGGTGCTTAAATTTAATTTTTTAAAATCTGTCATATATTATTATTTTTTAAGGTATTATACCATTTTAACTTCTAAAACAGGTATTTTACTAAATGATTAAATTCGTCATCTTTTTAGCTAAAATTGATAAAAAGCCTCGTGTAACATGAACATACTGACGACTCTCTTTTATAATTTTTATCTAAAAAATATTTAGTTATATCATTTATTAAAGGTGGGATTTGGTATTATGCCAAAATCCATTTTTAAATCAATAAGCAATTTAACTTAATATTTTTTGCATCATTTATTAAAGAAGGGTTTTATTATTAAGGCATCCCTCTAAGTAAAATAAAACAACTCATATAAATGATTTTTATCGAAGATATTGACCTTAGGATGGGTATTGTAGAACAAATAACTCAAATTACCACTTAAATTAACTTTTACAGCTCATTTTTTATAATTTTTATCTAAAAAATATTTTGTTATATTTGTTCATTAAAGGTGGGATTTGGTATAATTTACAAACTTTTCGACTAATTTATAAGGCCAGTATTTATAATGGCTTAAAGTCTATTTGTAGCATCCTAAAAATTTTGAATCTTTATGTCTGCTGGAGCAGGAAAGATCAATTGCAAACTTTTTATTGACTTTTAGAAGTGGTTATCTCACAATATATAACATTATATCACATTTATATATTGTAACATGGATTGGAAAAATTTTAGGGTAAATAAAAGACTAAATTTGCAAGTAAATATTATTGAAGAAGTCTATTCTTTGATTGCAAAAATTGATTCTGTTAAAAATAGCTTTTCTTTAACAAATAATCTTTTACCACAAACCATTAATCGCCTAACTTCTTCCTTAATAGTTACTTCTGCTGGAGCTTCAAATAGAATAGAAGGAAATAAATTAACGGATGACAAGATAGAAAAACTATATAAAAATCTAAATATTCAAAAATTTAAAACTAGAGATGAACAAGAAGTTGCTGGATATATAGAGGTTCTGCAAGAAATATTGGCAAATTATCAAAATATAAAAATAAATGAATCTCTAATTTTGGGTTTTCATGATCAAATGCTAAAATATAGTGAAAAAGATTCAAGACATAAAGGAGGATATAAATTTGGATCAAATCGTGTTGAAGCAAAAGATCATGAAGATAATTTAGTTGGAGTTATTTTTGACCCAACACCGCCACATTTAGTTAAAAAGGAAATTCAGGAACTCGTTGAATGGTACAATTTTTGCAAAAATGAGAGACAAAAACATCCTTTAATTTTAATTGCTAATTTTATCTTTGAATATTTAGCGATACATCCTTTTCAAGATAGCAATGGTAGAACTAGTAGGTTATTAACAAATTTAATGCTTTTACAATCTGGCTATAATTTTACTAATATTGTCTCTCATGAAAAACTCATAGAAAACAACAAGGCAGATTATTATTTAGCGCTGAATAAAACTCAAAAAACTTGGAAAAGTGAAAATGAAGACATTTCTTCTTGGTTATTATTTTTCTTAAAAATCGTTAATGGACAGGCAGAAAAATCCCTAGACATTTTAAAAGGAGAAACAATTGAACATCTATTGTCAGAAAAACAACTAGAATTATGGAATTGGGTTTTATCATTGGACAAAAAAGAATTTTCAAGAAAAGATGCTATTGAGGCAACCGGTTTTCCTGCTAGAACTGTTGAAGCAATTATTAAGAAATTGTTTGATCTAAAAAAATTGGAAAGGATTGGCGAAGGTAGAGGGATTAGGTATAGGATTATATAATACCATTTTAACTTCTAAAACTGGTATTTTACTAAATGATTAAATTCGTCATCTTTTTAGTTAAAATTGATAAAAAGCCTCGTACAATATGAACATATTGCAGCTCGTTTTTTACCAATTTTACCATAAAAATATTTAGAATTTAATTCATTTATAAGTTAAAATGGTATAAAGCTAAATTTATCAAAATGTCGGATGGATAATATGAATGGTACTGCTACCGTGAGTAATCAAATCCCAACCTGTCGGACATAAAAAAAGCCCCAAAAGGGGCTTTTTAGGAGCTTTATTTATGGCGGAGCGGAAGGTACACTTTCCGAACCATTATCCTAATTTGCCGATGCAGAGATCACAAGGGCTAAATGAGGTTTTGGGTCGTCCTAGAAATTTCGAACTTTTATGTCTGTTGAGGCAAAAAGCACTTATTGCGAACTAATCAGATATAATCAGATATTTTTATGGATATTTAAGAAGTAATATTTTATATTAAAAATATCATAAAATTAGAATAAAAATTCATGAGCAAATATCAAATTAAAATCACTAATGAAATTTTAAATATTATCAGTGAACTTGATGGCTTTAAAGGTAAGTGGCAAGCAATAAATACTCTGTCGTTTGATCGCCTTAAAATGCTAAAGAAATCAGCAACTATTGAGTCAATAGCATCAAGCACAAGAATTGAAGGGGTTAAATTAAGTGATGGTCAAGTTGAAACTCTTCTTAGCAATATAAACAAAACATCTTTTAAAAATAGAGATGAAGAAGAAGTTGCAGGATATTCTGATGCTATGGATTTGATTTTTGAATCTTTTGAAGATTTGCAAATATCTGAAAATCACATTAAACAACTTCATACAATTCTATTACAATATAGCTCTAAGGATATTCGACATAGAGGCGAATATAAAAAGCTGGATAACCATGTGGTTGCTTTTGATGCTAATGGAAAAGAAATTGGAGTTGTTTTTAAAACGGCCACACCATTTGAAACGCCAATGAAAATGGCTGATTTAACTAATTGGATAAATCAAAATCTATCTTCAAAGGAAATTCATCCTTTAATTATAACTGGAATTTTTATTGTAGTTTTTTTGGCTATTCATCCTTTTCAAGATGGAAATGGTAGATTATCTAGAATTCTAACCAATCTACTTTTGCTAAAACTAGGTTATAATTATATTCAATACAGCTCTTTAGAAAGTATTATCGAGGACAATAAAGATCTTTATTACAAAAATCTGAGAGATTGTCAAAAAACTTTAGAAGCTAAAAATATTAAATTTGAAAATTGGCTAACATTTTTCTTAAAATCTCTAAAAAAACAAAAAGATAATTTAGAGAAAAAAATTAAAGCTGAAAAAATTTTACAGGAAAATTTTGATAAATTGCATTTACAGATTTTAGAAATCCTTAAAAATCATAATTCTCTTTCTGTTTCTGATATTCAAAAGTTATCCGGTGCCAATTACAACACTCTAAAAGTTAAGTTGAAGGGCTTAGTACAGATGAAAAAGATTATGCCAGTTGGTAAAGGAAGGGGTGTTGTTTATAATATTTTGAAATAAATGAAAAATATATCAAATAACATAGGATTATTTTTAGGGTTTTTTCTAACAATATCATTTGTTGCATCAATTGCTTCATTTTTTTTCTTTGTAAATAAAGAAGATTTAAAAGATATACTTACAATTTATTGGAGCTCTTTAGCTGCAATAGGAACTTTATTGGCTTGGTATGTTCAATATAAACAAAATAAAAATAATAATGAAAGGTTTGAACTAAGAGAATCTGAAATAGAGTTGGATAAATTTAAACAACTATTGCAAGAGTCTTTTAAGAGAGTTCCTCATAGTGCGTTTATTTTCCAATATGAAGATTATATTAATCAATGTTGCGTAATTGGCGATTGTAATGATTTACGATATGCACAGCATAAATTTGAAGATAAATGTTATAATTCACGTTTTTCTTTTAAAAGACTTAGTGATATAAAAAAACACGCAACATTTACAAGCGAGTCTTACATTTTCGACCCCTTAACAAGGAAGCATAAACTAAATATAGAAAAAAGAAATGATAGCAGTTTTGAAGCAAGTTGTGGATTTGTTACTTTACCATTAAAAGCTTTGCAACTACCCCTTGTCATAAACAATCGCAATAATGCGTTTTTTACAAAAGATGGAATGTTTTTATGTAGACAAGAAGGGCATGGAGATCTAACTGAATATAATCAAAATGATATCGAACATCTAATATTGCGTTCAATTGCTAATTCTGGAGGAATATTGGCTCAAATGATATATTTTTTAGAATATATTGATACAAAAATACCTAATAATTTTATTAAAAAAGAAGCCAAAAAAATTTTGGTAGATAGTGAGATATTTATAGAGATAGATTGGTTAATAAAAAAGATTTTTTTCTTTGAAAGCATACAGATGGAATCCCACTTTGTATCAATACCAGAGTTACGAGAATATTATTTCCAATATTCAGAAATTATCGACCGATACTTAATATGTAAGAGAAATATTGAGTCATACAGCAATCTTAAGAAGCTATTTCAAAAAATTTATGGGATTGGCTGTCCAATTTCTTGCACTCCATCAAACTTCTAATTCTCCAAATCTCTGCTTGGGTCGTCCTTTTTTATAATCAATAATATCAAGTCTAAAACAGTTATTCTTCTAAATTTTCTAGTAAGATTCTCCAGAAATACTTAGCGATCTCTATATTCCAAATTAGAAATTATGAGTATTTTTTAAAAATATAGTCTCCGTTTTAGAAACAGTGAAAGCCAGTTAGAAGTTTTGAGAGTAGATGAGTAAAGGCTTTATGAGTAACGATGAGTAATCGTTAGTAAATGTGAGTAGTTGTTAGTACTCTTGAGTAATGGCGGACAGGGTGAGATTCGAACTCACGGTACGCTTGCACGCACGGCAGTTTTCAAGACTGCTGCCTTAAACCGCTCGGCCACCTGTCCTAATAATTAGGATGATTATAAGAATTTATAATTATAAATTCAAGAAATAATTAAGAAAAATTAAAAGTTAAAGAGAAGAGTAAAAAAAAGGTAGAAAGAAAGGTGGAAAGGAAATTAAGTGGATTTTAAAATATTTTTGCCCTTAAGCAGTCATGGATATGAAGAATTCCACAAATTTCTAGATTATTAATGTCACTTTTATTTTTGACTACAAATAAATTTGTAATGGATTTTTCATTCATTAGGGCTACAGCTTCGACGGCAAGGGCATTTTCTTCAATAGTAATTGGATTTTTTGTCATTAATTTCTCCGCTTTTAATTTGGCGATATTTTGTGAAATATTACGCCTGATGTCGCCATCGGTAATGATTCCTATTAATTTATTTTCATTATTTACAACTCCGACGCAGCCAAGATGTTTTGAGGTCATTTCAAATAATATATTTGGCAGTAATTTACCTTCTTTAATGGTTGGGGTTTCATCTTTTTTGCGCATTAGAGATTTAACCTTTAGGAATTTAGATCCTAATTTACCTCCAGGGTGAAAAATGCCATAATCTTCATTATTGAAAGATTTAGCTTTCATTAAGGCAACGGCAATAGCATCTCCAAGTGCAATCATCATTGTTGTTGATGTTGTTGGTGCGTTAACCTCATTGGCTTCTTTTATATTAGGAAGTGCTAAAGGCACATCACTAGCTTCAATGAGTTCTGATTCGGGGTTTCTGGCAATTCCAATTAAGGGAATATTAAACCTTTTGCAATAATAAATAATATCTTGCAATTCTTTAGTTTCTCCAGAATTTGACAGTAAAATAACAATATCTTCTTTTGTTATCATGCCTAAATCACCATGGCTAGCTTCTCCTGGATGTACAAAGAAAGATGCGGTGCCAGTTGAAGATAGGGTGGCAGCTATTTTATTGGCAATATGACCACTTTTCCCCATGCCACTGATAATTACTCTGCCTTTGGTTTTTAATATTAATTCAACAGCATTTGTAAAGTATTTTTCTTTAAAAAAATTAAGTAAAGATTCTAGGCCTTCTATTTCTGTTTTAATGGTATCACTAGCCCAAGAGATGTAATTTTTTCTTTTATCTTGATTATTTGTCATTATTATTTAATATATAAATTATATCTTTTTTTAAAAAATACATTGAATTGAAATAAAATGCAAGAAGAACAATTGTTGCAAGAGTTTATAGACGCTAAGGCTATTCTGAAAGGTCACTTTATTCTTTCATCTGGCCTTCATAGTGACACCTATATGCAATGTGCTAGGGTATTAATGGATAGCAATAGATCAGACAAATTATGCAGCTCTTTAGCTCAAAAAATAATTTCAAGATTAGGCAATAATTTTGCTGATATAATTGTTGCCCCTGCCATGGGTGGTGTTGTTGTTGGCTATGAAATGGGTCGTCAGCTTGGCCTTAGATCTATTTTTTGTGAAAGAGTAGGGGGTAAGTTTGAATTAAGAAGGGGTTTTGCAATAGAAAAAGACGCTAGAGTTTTGGTTGTTGAAGATGTTGTTACCACCGGGCTATCTTCTTTGGAATCTTATGAATGTATCAGAAGAAATGGTGGTAAGATAGTGGCTCAATGTGCTTTGATAGATAGAAGTAATAATAAAGCTGAGGCAAAATTACGAGTTCCATTCATTCCTTTACTTAATGTTGATGTTCGGGTTTTTGAGTCAAATGCTGTTCCAAAAAATTTAAAGAATATAGAGGCAATAAAACCAGGAAGTAGATTTATTAAATAATATTATTTTTAACAAATCTTACAATTTTGATTCTTTTTTAGAGTTACTTTTCTAATATCATTATTTAGCAGATCGGCAATTAATATTTTTCCAATTAGGGGTTCTCCTATTTTTAAGATTTCTTTTATTGTTTCTGTGGCCTGCATTGCACCAAAAGCACCAGCAACAGAGCCAACTATACCTTTTTGTGATAATGGGAGTTCAAACCCTTCTTTAACTATATTGGGGTTAAAGCAACAATAGCAGGGGTTATTATTAATGTATGGCTTGAAAATACTAATTTGACCCAAAAAACCTTTAACAGCAGCAAATATTAGAGGCTTTTTTGCTAAAAAACATATTTCATTAATAATAAATCTAGTTGGAAAATTATCACTACAATCTAAGATAAAATCATGATTTTGAACAAATTCATTAAGATTATTGTTATTAATTCTAATTTGATGGGTTGTAATTTTTATATCTTCATTTAAAGCTATAATTTTTTCCTTAGCACTTATAACTTTAGCTCTATTTAAATCTTGAAAATTGTGAATTATTTGTCTTTGCAGGTTTGATAGTTCAACTTTATCGTCATCTATTATAGTAATATTACCAACTCCAGCAGCAGCCAAATATAAAATTACAGCAGATCCTAATCCTCCAGCTCCGATCACTAAAATTTTACTATTTAAGAGTTTTTTTTGACCTTCTTCACCAATTTCTGGCAAAATAATATTTCTTAAATAGCGCTCTTTTTGTTGATTTTCTAGCGTCATATATTATTTATAAAAAATCATCAACATTATGATTTCTATAACCCAAAGCCTCGGCAACAGCCTTGTAAACTATCTTGCCATTAATTACATTAAGACCATTTTTTAAGTGAGCATCATTTTGTAAGGCTTTTTTAAAGCCTTGATTAGCTATTTTTAATGTAAATGGCAATGTGGCATTTTCTAAAGCCTGAGTAGAGGTTCTGGCAACAGCGCCAGGCATATTGGTTACACAATAATGCACAATATCATCAATTTTATAGCTAGGATTACTATAGCTAGTTGGTTTTGATGTTTCAAAACAACCACCTTGATCGATTGATATATCAACCATTACAGCTCCTTTGCGCATTTTTTTTAATAATTCTTTTTTTACTAATTTTGGCGCTGCGGCTCCTGGAATTAAAACGGCGCCAATAGTTAGATCAGAATTTGTAATGCTTTCTGCAATATTTTGTGAGGAAGCATATAGAATATTGGCTTTATCGCCAAATATATCGCATAAATATCTAATTCTATTTAAAGATTTATCTAAAATTGTAACATTGGCACCCATGCCTATTGCTATTTTGGCGGCATTAGTTCCAGCAACTCCACCTCCAATTATAGCAACATCGCCTTTTGCAACACCAGGAACTCCCCCTAAGAGAACGCCTCTACCTCCATTTGCCTTTTCTAAATATTTTGCGCCAGCTTGTACGGATAATTTACCTGCAACTTCACTCATTGGTGCTAGTAATGGTAGTGAACCTTCATTAGAGGTGATGGTTTCAAATGCAATTGCAACAGCTTTATTTTCTATTAGTAATTCTGTTAATTTTGGCTCTGCTGCTAAATGTAAATAAGAGAATATAATTTGATTCTCTTTGATTAATTTACATTCTGATTCTTGTGGTTCTTTTACCTTCAAAATCATATCTGACTTGCCATAAACTTCCTGGGCATTTTTAGCTATAATTGCGCCATTTTTTAAATAAGCATCATTGGTATAATCAATTTCAAATCCAGCATTATTTTCTACTATAACCTGATGTCCGGCATTAATTAATTCTTTAACCCCAGATGGAGTAGCTCCAATTCTATATTCATGATTTTTTATTTCTTTTGGTATTCCTATAATCATAATGTAAAAAACTTATTAATAATTAATATATTACCTTCTTTTGAGGTAAGGCTCGGATGAATTTTGTATTGAATTTTATTTTCATTATTTATTAAATTCAACTCATTTATAATATTTTTACCTTTAGGTAATATTGCCATTGTATTTTTCTTTAAAAATGGCTTAGTAATCTTTAATATCTTATCAAGAGGAGCAAAGGCTCTAGATGTAATGATATCAAATTTAACATTTTTAATATCTTCAGCCATTTTTTGATGAATAACTATCTTATTATCTGATATTTTTTGAGCAATTTCTAAAAATTCGCATTTACGAAAAGATTTTTCAATTAAATGAACTTCTTTTACACCTATTATTGATAAAATAATGCCAGGTAGTCCAGATCCACTACCAAAATCACCAATAATGGAATTTCTGTCAGTAATAAATTTAATTAATTGAACAGAGTCTAAAATATGTCGATTCCAAACATCTGCAATTGTAGATTTGCCAATTAAGTTATATTTTTGATTATAATTAATTAACAAATCAATGAATCTTTCTAACTTAGCTATTGTTTTATCGTTTAATTCGTAAAATTTATTAATTTCTAAAAATATTTCCTCTTTTTTTGTTGCCATTTCTATTAGTAAAATTTAATATCTATATATTCTGTATATTAGAAACCAATCTTTAGAAGAATATAAGAGAGATCATAAAATCCTCGTGAAATATGATTATATTATAGCTCATTTTTTATAGTTTTTAAAGATATATTTTTAATATTAATCAACAATATTCTTAAATTAAAAAATAACAATGAAAATAACAGCAAAAGTTAAAAAAATATTATCACATTACGAAAGTGATAATCCTGGAACAAAAACTAATCTAGCAAAAATATTAACACATGGTAAATTAGGAGGAACTGGAAAACTAGTTATTTTACCGGTTGATCAAGGTTTTGAACATGGTCCTGCTCGTAGCTTTGCTGTTAATCCTGATGCTTACGATCCTTACTATCATTATCAAATAGCTATTGACGCTGGCTTAAGTGCATATGCTGCACCTCTTGGCATGCTTGAAGTTGGTGCTGATAATTTTGCTGGAGCAATTCCAACAATCTTAAAAGTAAATAGCTCTAATTGTTTGCATAGCTCTGGAACTGCGCCTCATCAAGCCACAACTGCTAGTGTTAAAGATGCGGTTAAGCTTGGATGTAGTGCTATTGGTTTTACAATATATCCTGGTAGTGATGCTGCTTTTGAAATGATTGAGGAAGCAAAAGAAATGATTGAAGAAGCTAAATCATATGGCTTAGCTGCTGTTGTTTGGTCTTATCCTCGTGGTGGAGATTTATCTAAAATGGGTGAAACTGCATTTGACATCTGCGCTTATGGTGCACATATGGCAGCCTTAATTGGTGCTCACATTATTAAAGTTAAACCGCCAACGCCAGCTCTTGAAAATCTTGATGCTATAAAAGTTTATGATAAACAAGATATTTCTGCGGAATCTCTTGTAATTAGAGTTAAGCATATTGTTGAATGCTGCTTTAAAGGTAAAAGATTAGTTGTTTTTTCTGGCGGCGGTGCTAAAGGAGAGGATGAGCTATATAAAGAAATTAAGCAAATACATAAAGGCGGTGCTAATGGTTCAATAATTGGCAGAAACACCTTTCAAAGACCTAGAAAAGATGCTTTAAAAATGCTTGAAAATATTATTAAAATTTACCAAGGTAAGGCATAGTACCATTTTAACTTATAAATGAATTAAATTCTAAAAAATATTTTGCCTGTATCATTCATTAAAGCTTTAGATTTGGTATAAATTCTTCTAATCATTTTTAGTTGCATTATGGATATTCTTCAAATTAAAAACCTATCTATATCCTTTGCTAAAAAAGTCGTAGATAAGATATCTTTTAATTTGAAGCAAGGTGATATAACTGCCATTGTTGGTCAAAGTGGCTCTGGAAAGTCTGTTTGCGCTTTGTCTATTTTAAATTTACTTGATAAAGCTAAGGTATCAGGTCAAATTTTATTTCAAAATAAAAATCTATTAAAAACCAGTGAAGATGATCTTTGTAAAATTCGTGGAAATCTAATTTCTATGATCTTTCAGGATCCAATGAGTTCTCTTAATCCTTTGCATAAAATTAAACATCAGATTGCTGAAATTATTACGATTCATAATCCTGATATAAAAAAGTCTCAACTTAAAAAAAGAATATTAGAGCTGCTTGATTTAGTTGGTCTATCAGATTTAAAAGACAGGCTAAATTCCTATCCTTACGAGCTTTCAGGTGGGCAAAGACAGAGAATTATGATTGCCATAGCAATTGCTAATAATGTTAAAATATTAGTTGCAGATGAGCCTACAACTTCTCTTGATACAAAAAATCAAAATGAAATATTGGATTTATTAAAAGATTTGAGATCTAAGCTTGATTTGACTATTTTATTTATAACTCATGACTTAAATGTAGTTAAAAAGCTTGCAGATTATGTTTTTGTAATGAAAGAGGGTAGGATAATTGAAGAAAATAATGTTAAAAATATTTTCTCTAAGCCAAAGGATGATTACACTAAATTATTATTATCTTCTAAGCCTGGAAATTTAAAAAATAATATTAAAATTAATAAAGAAATAATAAAGACCAATAATTTATCGGTAAAATATAATATTAAACAAAATATATTTGGTATAAATAGTAAAGCATTTTACGCTAATGAAAATATTAACTTCTCTCTTCAAGAAGGTAGAACGCTAGGAATAATTGGCAAATCTGGCTCTGGAAAATCAACATTCGCAATGTCTATCTTAAATTTAATTAAAAGTGAAGGAGATATATTTTTTGAGAATCAAAATATAAAAAAATTAAAATATTCAAAAAAGAATAATCTCAGAAAAGATATGCAGATTATTTTTCAAGATCCTTATTCAAGCCTAAACCCAAGAATGAAGATATTTGATATAATTGCAGAAGGGTTAAAAATTCACGGATTTAGTGGTGATATAGAACAGGAAGTTAATAAAATATTAATAGAAGTTGAGCTCGATCTTGATTCTAAAAATAAATATCCGCATCAATTTAGTGGTGGTCAGCGTCAAAGAATTGCCATTGCACGCTGCTTAATTTTAAAACCAAAATTATTAATTTTAGATGAGCCTACTTCTGCTCTGGATTTAATTACTCAAAATGAAATATTAAAATTGTTAAAAAAATTTCAAAAAACATATAAAATGTCATATATAATTATTTCTCATGATGAGGATGTTATTAATGCCATGTGTAATGAAATAAAAGTAATGGATCAAGGTAAGTTATACCAATTACCATCTTTAATGAATTAAATTATTTATTAATTTTAAATCATTTATAAGTTAAAATGGTATAAATTTATTTGATTTTAAAAACTTTTCTTTTATGATTTGCAGCAGTTAAAGTTTTTATAAATATATATTATAATTAATTAAAAATGTCAGAAAAATTAGTCTATAGCTTCGGTGACGGTAAGGCTCAAGGTGATGCTTCAATGAAAAATATTCTTGGTGGCAAGGGTGCTAATTTGGCAGAAATGTCTAAACTAGGCTTGTCAGTTCCGCTTGGTTTTACCATGATAACTGACATTTGCAATGAATATTATAAAAATAATAGAAATTTCCCAAAATCTTTAGAAAGTCAAGTTAATGAAGCTTTAATTGAAATAGAAAATAATCTTGGAGCAAAATTTGGCGATGAGAATAATCCATTATTATTTTCAGTAAGATCAGGTGCTAGAGCTTCAATGCCTGGCATGATGGATACAGTCTTAAATTTAGGGTTAAATGATAAAACTGTTATTGGTCTAGCTAGAAAAAGTAATAATAAAAGATTTGCTTATGATTCTTATCGTCGCTTTATCCAAATGTATTCCGATGTTGTTTTAGGGGTTGATCATTATAATTTTGAGGTAATTTTAGATGAAAAAAAGCAGGATTTAGGAGTTAATTTAGATACAGAGCTTAATGCTGAAGATTTAGAGGATCTAGTTACTTTATTTAAAAATAATGTTAAAGAAGAAACTGGCAAAGATTTTCCAAGCGATGTGAACGAGCAATTATGGGGTGCTATTAAAGCGGTTTTTGATTCCTGGATGAATGATAGAGCTATTACTTACAGATCTTTGAATGACATACCTGCAAAATGGGGCACGGCAGTAAATATTCAATCAATGGTTTTTGGTAACATGGGGGAAGATTGCGCTACTGGTGTGGCTTTTACTAGAAATCCATCAACTGGAGAAAAATCATTTTACGGTGAATATTTAATCAATGCTCAAGGAGAGGATGTTGTGGCTGGTATTAGAACTCCACAATCTATTACAAATAAATCTAAAGAAGAATCAGGTTCTGATTTACCTTCAATGGAAGAGGCTATGCCAGAAATATATAGGCAATTGGTAGAAGCCTATCAAAATCTTGAGAATCATTATAAAGATATGCAGGATATTGAATTTACTGTGCAAAATAATAAATTATGGATGCTTCAAACTAGAAGCGGAAAAAGAACAGCGGCAGCTTCTATTAAAATTGCCGTAGATATGGTTAATGAAGGTTTAATTACAAAAGAAGAGGCTATAAGAAGGATTGATCCAGCCTCTTTAGATCAACTTTTACATCCAACTCTTGATCCTGATGCTAAGGTTCAGATTATATCAAAAGGCCTCCCTGCTTCTCCTGGTGCGGCTTCTGGTGTTGTTGTTTTTACATCGCAAGATGCAGAAAAAAGATCGCAACATGAAAATGTTATCTTAGTTAGAACTGAAACCAGCCCTGAAGATATTAAGGGAATGCATGTTTCGCAAGGAATTTTAACTGCCAGAGGTGGCATGACATCACACGCTGCTGTTGTTGCTCGCGGGATGGGAACTTGCTGTGTTAGTGGTGCATCTTCAATTCAAATTGATTATGAAAATAAATGCTTCTATGCTGGTACAATCAAGGTATTAGAAGGTGATTTAATTACTTTAAATGGATCAACTGGTGATGTCATGCTGGGTCAGTCTCCAACCTTGAAAGCTGATTTATCACAAGATTTTAAAACAATAATGTCTTGGGCTGATTCTTTAAGAAAATTAAAAGTTAGAACCAATGCCGAAACTCCTGCTGACTGCAAGGTGGCAATTGATTTTGGTGCAGAGGGTATTGGTTTATGTCGTACTGAACATATGTTTTTTAATGAAGATCGCATTATTTTTGTTAGACAAATGATTTTGGCTCGAGAAAAATCTGACCGTGATGTAGCTCTAGAAAAGCTTCTTCCTGTTCAGGAAAATGATTTTTATGAAATATTTAAAATTATGGCTGGACTTCCAGTTACAATTAGACTTCTTGATCCACCATTACATGAATTTTTACCTCATAAAGATAGTGAAATAGCTGAGGTTGCACAGGAAATTGGTGTTAATATTGATATTATCAAAAAAAGAATTTTAAGTCTAAAAGAAGAAAACCCAATGTTGGGTCATAGAGGTTGTAGACTTGGAATATCTTATCCAGAAATTTATGAAATGCAGGCAAAAGCAATTTTTGGTGCTGCTAAAAAAGTAAAAGAAGAAACGGGAAAGGATGTATCTTTAGAGATAATGATACCTCTTGTTTCTACTAAAAAAGAATTGCAAATTTTAAAAGAATTGGTAATTAAATGTCAAAAAGAGACAAATTATGAAGCAAAATATATGATTGGCACAATGATAGAGCTACCACGCGCGGCTCTTCTTGCTGATGAAATTGCTTCTGAAGCAGAATTTTTTAGCTTTGGTACTAATGACCTCACTCAAACAACATTTGGTCTATCTCGAGATGATTCTGGAAGTTTCTTGCCGCGTTATCAAAATGCAGGCATTTTTGAAAAAGATCCCTTTGCTTGTCTAGATCAAGAAGGGGTAGGGCAGCTTATTAAAATTGCCGTTGAAAGGGGTAGAAAAACTCGATCAAACATTAAATTAGGAATTTGCGGTGAGCATGGTGGTGATCCAAGTTCAATTTACTTTTGTCACAATACTGGCTTAGATTATGTTTCTTGCTCTCCTTACAGAGTTCCAATTGCCAGATTAGCAGCAGCTAGAGCTGTTTTGATTTAATTTTTAAATTATAATGAATCAGGAAAATAAAGATATACGCTGGAAACAAAGATTTAATAATTTTCAAAAAGCTTTAATTCAGCTAAATGACGCTGTCAATTTATATAAAAAAAGAGAATTATCAAATCTTGAACAGCAGGGTGTAGTTAAGGCATTTGAATTTATACAAGAATTATCTTGGAAAGTTTTAAAAGATTTCCTGGAAAATGAAGGAATTATTAATATAATTGGTTCAAAAGGTGCTATTAGAGAATCTTTTAATAAAGGATTAATAAAAGATGGTGATATTTGGATGGATATGATTGAAAAAAGAAATTTATCCTCACATACCTATAATCAAGAATTAGCAACATTACTTGTTAAAGATATTTGTAGCAAATATCATAAATCATTCTTAGATTTACAAAAAACTTTGAAATCTAAATTATAATTATGTCTAATTTCGGTTTATCTGAAAGTAATATAAAGATCATTTTAGAAATTTTAAGAAAATATCAACTTATTGAAAAAGTTGTTATATATGGGTCTAGAGCTAAAGGTAATTATAAAGATGGTTCCGATATAGATTTGGTTATATTTGGTAATAACTTAAACAATTATTTGTCAAAAATATCTTCTGATTTTGATGATTCATTATTGCCTTATAAAATTGATTTATCAATTTTTTCTGATATTAATAACGAATCTTTAAGGGATCATATAAAAAGAGTAGGAAAGGTTTTTTATAAGAAAGTATATAATAATATTTAAAATGGTGCTGTCAGCGGGAATTGAACCTGCGACCTCTTCATTACCAATGACAAGTTTTAGTGTTTTATAGAAATTTATAATTGCTTATAAAGCTTTATATATAAAGACTTTAGCAGTAATTTATTATTTATCAATATTTATAGTTTTTTGCCATTTTTTATACACAATACGGCAATGAAACGGCAATGAAACGGCAATGAAAATTCACTAAAGACAGTAATGAATAAAGAATAAGGTGATATAATTTTATATACAACTCAAGATGACAAAATTAAAATCGAGTTAAAAGTTTTTGATAAGACGGTTTGATTAAATCAAAAGGAAATCGCAGAACTATTCCAGAAGTCTGATAGCACCACATTAAAGAACATGTTAAAAATATATATGATGAAAAGGAGTGTGATGTTAAATCAACTAGCCGGAAATTCCGACTAGTTCAAAATGAAGGCAAAAGAGAAGTAGAAAGAGAAGTTTTATATTATAATTTAGACGTGGTTTTAGCGGTTGGCTATAGGGTAAGATTACACAGAGGCACGCAATTCAGAAAATGGGCAACAAACACACTTAAAGAATATTTAATAAAGGGTTTTGCCATGAATGATGAAAGGCTTAAAGATCCACAAAATGGCGACTATTTTGATGAGCTATTAGAAAGGATCAGAGAAATTAGAGCTAGTGAAAAAAGAGTTTATCAAAAAATTAAAGATATTTACAAGCTAAGCATTGATTATGATAGAGATTTAGCCAAAACAGTTGAGTTTTTTAAGAAAGTTCAAAATAAAACTATCTATGCTATTACCGGAAAAACAGCAGCAGAAATAATTAAAGAAAGAGATTATTCAAGAATTAGTGATAAGAAATATTAATGGATAAATTCTTCACTTGTGATACACCTTAATAAAGCTAATATAGTAAAGGGTTAAAGACATACCTATTCCCCATAATTTCCTAATTTTAGAAAAATATCTATTATTTCAATTTAGAAATCCTTCAATTGTTTGCCAGTTATTTGATAGCCAATCGGTTTGTAATTAAAATTATTTGATTGACCAGCAGAGCATGCTGTTAAAGCGATTATTAAATCCATTTCAGCTTTAAATATTGTAGATTCTCCGGCCTTACTTTTTGGTGGTAACACTGAAATTTTACCTGTCTTATCGAATTCTACATTCATAAAAACATTAAATGCAGTAGGAATATCATCTGCTTTAATACCCCATTTAGATAAAACCTTCTCAAAATTGCCTTGGCAACCATGATGAGGATTATCATCATTATATAAAATTTTAAATGTATCTTTAGAGCAGGGTGTAAGGGTAAAATCATGTCTACCCACTTCGTCTTTAACAATAGTAAGCATTGGGTTGCTACGATTTGAATAAAGAATATTACCCGTAGTTAAGTATATATTTTCTGCATAATCTAAAGATCTACCTGAAGATATGACCTCCCTAATATCTGTTAAATTATAAGCAAGTAGGTCTGAAACTTGTTCACCTTCAATGTCTGTTACAGTTAAATACTCACCCTTTTTTAACTTAAAGGCAGTTCCAGTTCTAGCTTCAATTATTTTCATTATTATTACTTTTTATTTTTATTGGACATTTCCAGCTCTCGTCAACATGGCGACCGCTATATTGACTTGCTTCAGCACCTTCTCCAAAATTCTTTACCATTGGGTTAATAGAGCCATTTATTTCTAAATCTTTTTTTCTTATTATTTTTTGTAGTTTTTTATATTTACCATTCTTACGCAAGATTTCAAATTGCGCATGAGAATTAAACACCATAGCTGGGTATTTAAACTTTCTAGCTGATCGTGATGTGCCAGAATGAATGCCAATTATAAAGAAGCTGTAACCTGCAATGCTCATACTAAATTTAGAGGACTCGGGCAAAGACTCGCAATCAGTGGACCAATCAACTTTATTGATAACATCAATACCATGCAAAGATTGGAGTTTTGCCCATAATAGATTTTCAAATTCTATTTCAGAAAATTGCTGTTCATCTGAAAATATCAATACAAATGATTGTAACGATATGCCATCTAAATCAAGTTTTTGACCAAAGCTCTTTAGCGAGTTATATAAATCATCATCATAGGCCGAATCAGAAATTGACTGCGCACAATAGAAATCTAGATTCGCTTGAGCCAAAGAAGACTTAGCTCCAACGCATGGAAAACTTTCATCATTTATGTAATCTTTAAACTCATCTTCTATAATTTTTATAGAGGAATTACTGCGTCCTCTAAGTTTCTTTTTCATATAAATATTAAACTGATCTTTCCTGATTTTGTCATGCTTTTTATTAAATTCCTTCAAGATACAATAAAAACGCATAATTAAGGGCAACTTCCTCTAAAGCTTTAAATCTTCCTGTAGCACCACTGTGACCAGCTTCCATATGTATTTTCATTAAAAGTAGCTTTTCATCAGTTTTTAATTCTCTTAATTTGGCTACCCATTTTGCTGGTTCAAAATACTGAACCTGAGAATCATGAAGACCAGTTGTAACCAAAATATTTGGGTAATCTTTAGCTTCAACATTATTGTAAGGGCAATAGGATTTTATATAATCATAATATTTCATTTCATTTGGATTTCCCCATTCGTCATATTCAGATGTAGTTAGAGGGATTGAATCATCTAGCATTGTTGTCAACACATCAACAAAGGGTACGGCAGCAATAACTCCATTAAATAATTCTGGTTCCATATTAATTACTGCGCCGACCAATAATCCTCCAGCACTTCCGCCATAGGCATAAAGATGGCTCTTGGAAGTGTAATTATTTGAAATCAAATATTTACCAACACTGATAAAGTCTTTAAAAGTATTTTTCTTATTTAACATTTTGCCATCTTCGTACCAAGACCTTCCCATTTCAGATCCGCCCCTAATATGGGCAATAGCAAAAATAAACCCTCTATTTAAAAGCGACAAACGACTCGAGCTAAAAGATGGTGATATGCTATGACCATAAGAGCCGTAACCATAGAGCAATAAAGGAGTTTGGGAATTTATCTTAGTATCCTTATGATAAACCAGGGAAACTGGAATCTCTTTACCATCATGGGATTTAACAAAAATTCTTTTGGTTAAGTAGTTTTCTTTTTTAAAACCACCCAAAACTTCTTGCTGTTTTTTTAATTTCTCACTTTGATTAGCAATATCGTAATCATAAATCGAAGATGGTGTTGTCATGGATTGATAACCATATCTTAATACTCGGCTTTCATAATCATAATTAGCTCCAATATATGAGGTGTAAACCTCTTCTTTAGCTGGTAAATAAAAACTTTCCAAAGAATCTCTATTAAAAATATTAATCCTATCAAGCCCATTTTTTACCTCACCAAGAATTAAATAATCCTTAGAAATATCAACATTTTCTATTAAAATATCGCGGCGATGCGCAATCACTTCGCGCCAATTTTCTTTATTGCTATTATCCAAATCAGCTTCCATGATGCGGAAGTTTTTTGCTTGGTAATTAGTTAGAATATAGAATTTATCTTTAGCGTGAATTATTGAATATTCTAACTGCACTTCTCTTTTATGAAAAACTTTAGGGTTCGTTAAAGGTTTATTAGTAGGAATAATTCTGACCTCATTTGAGGTTTTGGCAGATGAATTAATATAAATGAAATCCTTAGTTTTTGATTTAGAAACCCCAACATGGTAAGTCTCATCTTCCTCAAAATAAACATCGCGATCTTGGCTTTGCTTTTGTCCAACTTTGTGCAAATAAACACGATCAGATCTTAAGGTGGTTTTGTTTTTATCGGTATAGAATAAATAATTATCATCGGCAAAAACTGCATTGCCAGTTACTTCCAGAATTTTATCATCCAATAATTCTCCAGTCTTTAAATCCTTAAAAAAGATGTCATATATTCTTCTACCTTTAATATCAACGCTATAAGCTAATATGCTCTGATCATGATTTAAGGCATAATTACCAACATTGAAATATTCATGACCCTTTGCTAACTCATTAACATCTAAAAATATTTCCTCAATAGCTTCTAAAGTTTTGTATTTTCGGCAATAAATTGGATATTGGCTTCCTTTGTCAAAACGAGTATAATAGTAATAATCATCTTTTTTAGTAGGCACACTTTGATCCTCCTTCTTGATTCTGGATTTCATTTCTTGGTAAAGCTCTTCCTGTAACTTTTGGGTAGAACTTAATTTTTTTGCAGTGTATTGGTTCTCATCTTCTAAATACTTAATTACATCAGGGTTTTCTTTATCATTTAGCCAATAGTAATTATCAATCCTAATATCTTGATATATTTCTAATTCATGAGGAACTTTTATTACTTGGGGCATTTTAATTTCTTCTTTTTTAGTTAAAAAATAAGTTAGTATGATCGTAGTGATTAAAATTATTAATAATATTCTATAGATCATCATAGGATTAGCAATATCTTTTCGTCTATCAGTTTAAAAGGTACCCATTTTTTAAACAAACATTACTCTTCTAATTTATCAACAAATTCAGTTTATTTAGTTAATGCAAATTTATCAACAAAAAACCTCTTAAAAAAAATCACCACCATGCAAATTTGTGTGAAATAATTTTGTTAAAATCTTAAACTCTTATTTTCAAAACGACTTCTTCATGTTATCCATCCGGCATTTTGATAAAAAACTACTGGTGGACATTTAATAGTCGTATGTATTCTCTTATTATTATAATAGTAAATTTGATGAGCAATAGCTTCAAGTAATACCAATTCTTAATCTTTAATGAATGATACAGGCAAAATATTTTTTAGATAAAAATTATAAAAAACGAGTCGTCAGTATGTTAATATTTTATAATATTTTTCATGGGCTTTTTATGATTTTAATCAAAAAATATAAAGTTAGATTATTTATTATTTTAACCCATTTTAAAGATGGGAATTGGTATTAGATTGAATAATTTCATTACTCGCAAAACTCGCTTTTTGTTAATTCCAAGATGAATTGCTATTCTCTTATGTCCATAAGCTTTATGTTCCTCCAAAACCTTTTTTTTATTAACTTGAGACTAAAACTGTTACCTATGTATCCGGTAAGAAGTGTTACCTATGTCTCGGGAAGGACAAAAATGTATCTTACTATTAAACTAGAAAATTGAACCTACTGGTTTTTTATTTCCTCTATCGCCTTTATTGCTATGGAATCTTGGCTTACCTTTGCATATACAACC
>CAJQHT010000038.1 GCA_905478245.1 uncultured Rickettsiales bacterium
CAAATCCTGATGGTTTAGAAGGATGGTATAGTCCGTCAGGGAAGATGCATATAGCAGATTTTAATGGAGACGGTAATGATGATGTGATAAGGTTATCTTCAGATGGTAATCATTATTTAGCTTTATCTAAAGGTGATGGCTCATTTAATGTGATATCAAATCCTGATGGTTTAGAAGGATGGTATAGTCCGTCAGGGAAGATGCATATAGCAGATTTTAATGGAGACGGTAATGATGATGTGATAAGGTTATCTTCAGATGGTAATCATTATTTAGCTTTATCCAATGGAACTGAAGGTCAAGAATTCCACACCGGATCTGGCAATGACGAACTCCACGGCCAAAGAGGAGATGATAGGCTTTATGGTGATTCTGGAAACGACAACCTATTTGGCGGAATAGGAAATGACTACCTAAATGGTGGAACTGGAAATGACGACCTTAAAGGTGAAGATGGCTATGATCTGCTTTTAGGCGGTGATGGTAATGATGAATTATCAGGAGGAGATGGCAATGATCAGCTTTATGGCGGAAATAATAATGATATCCTCAAAGGAGGATCCGGCCATGATTTAATTCAAGGAGATAGTGGAAATGATAATTTGCAAGGAGGATCTGGAAATGATGTCCTGAGAGGTGGAGATGGGGATGATATACTTAAAGGTGGATTAGGTATTGATATTCTAACAGGAGGCTTTGGATATGATTCCTTTGACTTCTCATTCCTTGATGATTCAACCATTAATAAATCTGATCTAATAACTGACTTCACTCAAGGTGAAGATTCTATCAACTTCTCTAACTTTGCTTTTATGGCAATTGCAGAAGGAGAGGGCGGCAATGGCACAATTGGCTATAATTATAATAAAGAAACTGATATTACCACAATAGAAGATTCTGATTCAGATTTTGCCCTACAGCTATCTGGAAAGATTGATTTAACAAATGATGATTTTGTTTTTTAGCATTTTGCTATATACCTTAAATACTGTATCAAAATAATACATATGTATAGAAATGATACATAAGACTGTGTCAAAATAATACATATTAACTTCTTGGTTGATTTTAGATAATTATAACTTAGAATAATATGATATTATACTAAATCCCATCTTTAAAATGGATTAAAATTATATTTAAGTAATCTAACTTCATATGTTTTGCTTAAAATCATAAAAAGCCTCGCGTAAGTATGAACATACTGAAGACTCGTTTTTTATAATTTTTATCTAAAAATATTTTATCTGTATCATTCATTAAAGTTGGGAATTGGTATGCCAAATCCTATCTTTAGAATTGATTAAAAAATAGTAAAGTAATTTAACTTGCTTTGCTAAAACAGATTAAAAGCTAAAAAATGGTATTGTTAATAAAATAGTTATTATATTGTTATATGCGTTGTCCATTTTGCGGTAATATTGAAACCCAAGTAAAAGATAGCAGAATTTATGAAGATAATTCCATTAAAAGAAGAAGATATTGCTTAAAATGCAATTCTAGATTTACCACTTTTGAGAGAGTTCAGCTAAAAGAAATCATGGTTCTGAAAAAAAATAGTGACAAAAAAATCTTTGATCATGAGAAATTAAAGAAATCTATTGCTATGGCTGTTAGAAAAAGACCTATTAGTGAATTACAGGTTGATAAATTAGCTAATAATATTTCAAAACAATTAGAAGAGTCTGGAGAAAATATTGTTTCATCTAGTAAGATTGGAGATTTAGTTTTGGAATCTTTGCGTAATTTAGATGAGGTTGCCTTTGTTAGATTTGCTTCTGTATATAAAAACTTTGAAACTAGCGATGATTTTAGAAAATTTGTTGGTAAAATTATTACTGAAGCTTAAAATATGGTAAATATAAAACAAATTTTAGAATCTTATCAAGATATGGAATTGAATGAGATAATCAGTGAAAATTCTATTAATAGATTGAATATTAAAAAAACTGAAACTGATTCTGGACAAGATCAATTAAATAAAGTGATTGAAAGCCAGCCTAAGAAACAGTCTGAGAGTCAACTTGAAAATAAAAATATAAATCCAGCTGAAAATCAAAATCTAGGTCAGATTGATATTAAAGCTCAAGATAAAATTAAAGTTAAAAATAAAGATAATATAATAATCAGTAATTTTGGTAATATGACACAATCTCAAGCAATTGCAAAATTAATTAAAAAACAATCTAAGATTAATGCTGCTCCTCAAGAAAATTCTATTCAAGATATCATAGCTAGAGCTCGAGATATTGCTTCTCAAGTTAATAATTTAGAAGAATTAGAAGAATTAGTTAGAAATTTTGATGGTTGTAATTTAAAAAAGATGGCAACTAATACTGTTTTTAGTGATGGAGATCCTGCATCTAAAATTATGGTTATTGGTGAAGCTCCTGGAAATCATGAGGATTTACAGGGTATTCCATTTTGTGGTGATAGTGGTAAATTGCTCGATGCTATGTTTTTGGCAATTGGTTATCCACGTCAAGATCTTTATATTACTAATACTATTTTTTGGAGACCGCCGGGAAATAGAAAACCTACAAAAGATGAATTGGCAATTTGTCAGCCTTTTGTTGAGAAGCATATTGATCTTATAGAGCCTGATTTAATAATATTGATGGGCTCCACAGCAATGATTAGTATGCTAGATGTTAAGGATCCTATTGGTAAGGTCAGAGGTAAATTTATGGATTATAATAATCAATATCTTGATAAATCAATAAAAGCAATTAGCTTATTTCACCCTTCTTATTTAATGCGCCAACCTAGTAAAAAAAGGTTAGCTTGGGAAGATTTATTAATCATTAAAGATTTTTTAAATAAAAATGAAGGATAATAGTAAATTATTGCCAGAGGGTTTTTGTGATTTGATAGATGAGGAGGCGCGTGTAAATCAGGACTCTTCTTATAAATTGATTGATTTTTTTCAGGATTTTGGCTATGATTTAGTTAAAACACCCTTGCTTGAATTAGAAAAAACACTGAATGATTATCAAAAATCAAACCAAAAATCATTTCAGATATTTGATATTAATTCTGGTCAGAATTTGGTATTTAGAAGTGATATTACAGCGCAAATTTCTCGTTTGATTACGACTAGATTAAAAGATCGTAATTTTCCACTAAGATTATGCTATTTGGGTGATATTTTGAAGATTTCAAATAGTGCCCTGCAATCAGATAGGCAAATTACCCAAGCTGGAATTGAATTAATTGGCTCTAATAATAAAATTAAATCATCTTTAGAAGTTATAGAATTAACAATTGATTCTTTAAGTGAAATTAATGTTAGTAATTTAACTATTGATTTTACTATTCCTAATTTCTTGGAATTAACCATAGAAGAACTCGGGTTCAAAAATAATGATCTTAAAAATGCTCTTGAAGAAAAAAATATTAGTACAATTAAGGATTTATCAGGAAAATTTGCCGATGATTTAATTAATATCGTACTTGAAATTAAAGATTTACAAAAAATTAGACAAAATCTAATAAATCTTAAAATATCTGATAATTTATTGTCAAAATTTGATGATTTATTGGTAGTAATAAATGGATTAAAAAATAAATATTCTCAGATTGAGGTTTTAGTTAATATTTTTGATGGTTTAGAATTTTCTTATCACGATGATATTGGCTTTGCTATTTTTACAAAAGAATCCTTATCTCCTATTGCTCGCGGTGGTCGCTATCAAATTAAAGAAGATGTTATGGCTGTTGGTTCCAGTATTTATATTAATTTAATTAAAGAAATTTTACTTAAATCCAGTCAAAATAATATTAAAAAAATATTAATTAGCGATGAAGTATCTAAAGATCAATTAGAATCCTTGCGGCTTGAGGGATATATTACCGTAAGATCTCTTATTGATAGCCAGGATATTGATTCTTTAAAGAAAGAGGCAAAGCTTTTAGAGATAAAATCTATCTATTATAAAAATAAAATATTATAAATTCAAATTTGAAGTTAAAAACTCATCTTGGATGATGTTATGTAATTTTGTTATTTCTACTTTTTTATTTAACTTTTCCAAAGAGGTTACTTTGAATTTTTCTTCTGAAATTCCACAAGGTATAATATCTTTAAAAAAATTAAGATTAGGATTAACATTGAGGGCGATTCCATGGTAGCAAACCCATTTTTTAACCTTAATTCCGATAGCGGCTATTTTATCCTCATAACCTTTTTTATCTTTATTTTCTACCCAAATTCCAACTCTATCTTTCCTAATGTGACCTTTTATATCAAAATTATTTAAGATATTGATAATCCAATTCTCTAGAAAATGGACAAATTTGGCAATATCTGGAGAGTTTGGGGCAAAAAATTTCTTAAGATTAAGCATAACATAGATTATTTGTACTCCAGGACCGTGATAGGTATATTGTCCGCCGCGATTAGTTTGAAAAACTGGTATTTGATTTTTATTAATAAGATCTTTTTCTTTAGCGCTAATACCTGCTGTAAAAATTGAGGGATGTTGACAAAGCCAAATAGTACCATCTAAATTATTCTTAATAATATCTTCCACTTCATTTTCCATGAATTTGACAGCTTCTTCATAATTGACTAAATTATTACTTACTTTCCATTTGATTTTTTCTTTTATCTCATTTATCATGTTAATTAGTAAATTTATACCAAACCCCATCTTTAGATTATAAAGTCTAAATGGTATTATTTTAAAAAAATAGATAAATATATTTTAAATAACAAAATATGATTGGCAAGTTAATAGGTAAAATAGATGAAATTTATGAGGATAAATTGATTTTAAATGTTGGTGGAGTTGGTTATAATATCTTTTCCTCATCTAAGACATTGGCTAATTTAACTAAAAATGATAATTTATCTCTAATTATTGAAACAATAGTTAGGGAGGATCATATTCATCTTTATGGTTTTAAGAGTGAGATCGAAAGAAGTTGGTTTAATGAATTATGCAAGGTTAAAGGTGTTGGTAATAAAGTTGCGTTAAAAATATTAAGTGTTTTAGAAATAAATGATATTATTCTAGCCATTTCATCTGCTGATAAAAGTTATTTTGCTACTGTTTCTGGTATTGGCCCTAAATTAGCCCTTAGAATTGTTTCTGAATTAAAAGATGCCGTTGCTAAAATGGGTGGTAATATCGTTGCTGATAATATAAAAATACAATCCTCATCAAATGATAATCAAATCAATAATACACAATTATTAAATGATGCAGTTTCGGCATTGGAAAATCTTGGCTATAAAAGAATGGAGGTTTATAAAGTGGTTAGTCAGAATATTTCTGAAAATCCTGATTCCTCCCTTGAGACTCTTATTACTAACTCACTGCGTAAAATTAGCAAATAATCCATGAATCAAATAGCCAATAAAAACCCAGATTTATCTCCTGAAATACAAGAAAATGAAATAGCGGAGAATATTTTACGGCCAAAGTTTTTGCAAGATTTTTTAGGGCAGAAAAAAATTAAAGAAAATTTACAAATATTTCTTAATGCCGCCAAAAAGAGAGGCGATAGTCTGGATCATACTTTATTTTATGGACCTCCTGGCCTTGGAAAAACAACATTATCACAAATTATTGCCCAGGAAATGGGAGTTGGCTTTAAAGGAACTTCTGGTCCTATTATTTCTAAATCTGGTGATTTGGCGGCAATATTAACTAATTTACAGCCAGGAGATATATTATTTATCGATGAAATACATCGTCTTAATACTGCTGTTGAGGAAGTCTTATATTCAGCAATGGAAGATTATAAGCTTGATATTATAATTGGCGAAGGACCTGCAGCTCGCGCTATTAAAATTGATCTACCTAAATTTACCTTAGTTGGCGCTACTACAAGGTTAGGCTTGCTTTCAAATCCATTAAGGGATCGCTTTGGCATACCTTTAAGATTACATTTTTATGAAATTGAAGAATTAAAACAAATTATTATTAGGGATGCTAATATTTTAGGGGTTGTAATTTCTGATGATGGAGCTTTTGAAATTGCCAAGAGGTCTCGTGGAACTCCTAGGATTGCTATTCGTTTATTAAAAAGAGTGCGTGATTTTGCTTGTGATGCCAATAAAGACGAAATTGATAAAGATCTTGCGGATTATTCATTAAAGAAATTAGAGATTGATAATTCTGGCCTTGATGCTTCTGATCGGCGTTATTTAGAATTTATCGCCAATAATTATCAAGGTGGTCCAGTTGGTATTGAAACAATTGCAGCTGGCTTAAGTGAAGAAAAGGATTCGGTTGAAGATACAATTGAAAGTTATTTATTGCAAAAGGGTTTTGTGCAGAGAACGCCGCGTGGCAGGATGTTGACAAAATTGGCTATTAATCATTTAAAATTAGATTTTTAATATGAAAAAAAGAATATTATTAATAATTACCGGAAGTGTTGCTGCTTATAAAAGTTTAGATTTAATTAGATTATTAAAAAAGAATGATTATGAGGTAACACCTTTGATGACAAAGGCAGCTAAGGAATTTATTACTCCTCTTTTGGTTAGCTCTATTTCTGGTAATGAAGTTTATCAAGATTTATTTTCTCTTGATGAGGAAAGTAAAATGGGTCATATTAATTTATCGCGAGAAAATGATTTAATTTTAGTGGCTCCGGCAAGTGCTGATATTATCAGTAAAATGAATAATGCTATTGCTGACGATCTTGCTTCAACGGTTTTGTTGGCTGCAAATAAGCCGGTAATGATAGTGCCTGCTATGAATGAAAAAATGTGGCTTAATAAAAGCAATCAAGAAAATGTTAAGAATTTACGAGCTAAATCTATTAAAATATTAGAGCCAAAGCCAGATATTCTTGCTTGCGGTGAATATGGAATTGGTAAAATGATGGAAGTTAATGATATTTTTGCTAGAATTGAAAGTTTCTTTGATCAAAGATTATCTTTTAAAGGTAAAAATATTCTAATTACCGCAGGAGCAACTTTTGAACCTATCGATCCGGTTCGTTTTATTGGTAATTACTCTTCTGGAAAGCAGGGAATTGCTATTGCGGAGAAAATTGATTCTTTAGAGGCAAATGTTACGTTAATTGCAGCCAATATTAATGAAAATATCAATTTAAATAGTGACAATATAATTAGGGTTAGAACTGCCGAGGAAATGATGCAGGAAGTATTGAAGAATATTGATAATATTGATGTTTTTATCAGTGTTGCTGCCGTGGCTGATTTCAAACCAAAAGAATATAGTGCTAAAAAAATTAAGAAGAATGATGGTTTTAATAAAATTGATTTAATAGAAAATGTTGATATTTTGAGCAATATTGGAAATTTGATTAATCGCCCGAAGATTGTTGTGGGATTTGCTGCTGAGAGTGAAGATTTAATCAAAAATTCTCAAATAAAATTGCAAAAGAAAAATTGTGATTTTATAATTGCTAATAATATTAATAAGGGTGAGGTTTTTGGCTCTGATTATAATAATATTCTGATTTTAGATAAAAATGGCAATAAAAAAGAATTTGGTAAAATCAGTAAATATGCCGTGGCTGATGCTATAGTGGATAAATTAGAAGAGAATTTTGAGGGATTTTAAAATATTGGAGGCCGGGGACGGAATCGAACCGACGATAAGGGCTTTGCAGGCCCCTGCATTACCACTTTGCTACCCAGCCTTAAGTGATTGTTAAGATTTATTTTAATTAATAAAAAATTATTATCAAGTTTTTTAAATAATAATGAAATTATATTTAGAGGAAATTAGAAATTTACCTGACATCAATGATGATATATTAAAAAATTATTATCTTGCGGTTAAATCTTCTTATCAAGAATTGGTAAATGAAATTAAGAATAATAAAATTGTACCGCTGAATATTGCCTATAAAAAAGATGATTTAGAAGAAATTAATCAATTATCTGATAATATTAAGGCTAATTTTAAAGAAGTTTTGATTTTAGGTGTTGGTGGCTCTAGTTTAGGTGCCAGAACTTTATGTTCAATAAAGAATAAAACAGATCTTAAATTAAGATTTTTGGAATCAATTGATGCTGTAAGTGTAAAAAGACAATTAGAAAAAATTAATTTAAAAGAAACATTCTTTTTAGTTATTAGTAAATCTGGACAAACAATAGAAACAATTTGTCAGACTTTGATAATTATTGATTTTCTAAAAAAATTTCAAATTACTGATTTTAATCAAAGATTTCTATTTGTAACAGAAAATAAAGAAAGTGATATTGCTAAAATTGCTAAGGATATTAATGCTGATATTGTTGATCATCCCAAAGATATTGGTGGCAGATATTCTTACTTAACTATTGTTGCTTTACTGCCTAGTGCTTTAGCTGGATTTAATGTTGGCAATATTAGAGATGGAGCAAAGAATATTTTGGATGATTTTATTGAAAAAGATAATTTTGCAGAAAATAATATTGTTAAATCTTGTATTTATCAGCTTTATTTATTTGATAAAGGATATAATGCTAATGTGATTATGCCTTATATTGATGTCTTGCGTGATTTTAATAATTGGTATAGGCAATTATGGGCAGAATCTTTAGGGAAAGATGGATTTGGTTCTATTCCTATTAATTCCATGGGAACTGTTGATCAGCATAGCCAGCTTCAGCTTTATCTTGATGGCCCAAAAGATAAATTCTTTAACTTTATTGTAAATCAGAATCCTGTTGAGAATTTTAATATTAATGATTTAGAAAATGTTAAAACAATATTTGGTGGCAAGACCTTAAATAATATTGTTGCAGCTGAGCAAAATAGTACTATTGATATTTTGTCGCAACATAATGCTCCAATTAGAATTTTTAAATTATTAGAGCTAAATGAAAAATCTATTAGCGCCTTAATGATGCAGATGTTTTTGGAAACTATTCTAATAGCTAAATTGAAGAAAATTAATCCCTTTGATCAGCCTGCAGTTGAAAAACGTAAAATATTATCAAAAGAATATTTAAAAAATAATGATTAGAGCAAGGTCACAAATAGTTTTTTTATTTTCCAGCTCCTTATTGGCACTATTTGCAGTTTATTTAAGTCAGTATTTTTTTAATTTACAACCTTGCATACTTTGTTTATATCAAAGAATTCCATTTATTATTATAGCTGCCATAACCTGTTTAGCATTAATATTTTTTTTAAAAAAAGAGAAATATTGTAATATTATTATAATTATTTCTCTTTTATTGTTATTTTTTAACATGCTATTAGCCCTGTATCATGTTGGCGTTGAAAATGGGCTTTTTATTTTTTCAGGATGTGGTGATTTGCTTGCTAATATTGATAATATCAATGATTTGAAAGAGCAAATTTATCGAATGAAGGCGATAAGATGTGACGAAGCGCAATTCTTATTTTTAAATATTTCCATGGCTGGCTGGAATGCTATTTATTGCCTTGGAATTATTTCTGGAATTATTTTAAAATATCGCATAATTAAAGCCTAATGAATTTATTGAGTCATTTTGAAAAAAGATTACGCACCTATCCACAGAATGTTAAAGGTAAATTTCGTCACATAAAGAATCTATCCAGTGTAATTCTATTATCCATTTTTTTCTTTTTGCCATTTTTACGTTTTGATCGAGGTCCTAATTTGCCTGATCAGGCAATATTGATTGATATTGTTAATTCTCGATTTTATTTCTTTTTTATTAGAATATGGCCAGAGGAGCTTTATTATTTGGCTGGCTTACTGATAATTGCTGCTATTGCATTATTCTTTATTACCTCTTTATTTGGCAGGGTTTGGTGTGGATATACTTGTCCTCAGACTGTTTGGACAGATATATTTATCAAAATAGAAAGATTATTTCAAGGAGATAGAAATGTTCGAATCATGCTGGATAGAAAAAATAATCTTAATAAAATTCTTCGTAAAACAGGAACTCATATAGCTTGGATATGTGTATCTCTTTTAACTGGTTTTACTTTTGTTTTATATTTTAATGATGCATTTTTAGTAATTGATGGATTTATTAATAAAAATCTTAATATAAATATTTTTTGGTGGATTCTTGGTGTGGCGGGCATGACTTACTTGATGGCCGGCTTTGCTAGAGAGCAAGTTTGTAATTATATGTGTCCTTATGCGCGTTTTCAATCTGTAATGTTTGATAAGGATACATTAATAATTACATATGATGAAAAAAGAGGAGAGCCGAGGGCAAAATATAAGAAAGGTGAGTCTATGGAAAATAGAGGTCACTGTATTGAGTGTAAACAGTGCGTAGTTGTTTGTCCGCAAAATATTGATATTAGAAATGGCTTGCAGATGGAATGTATTGCTTGTGGATTATGTATTGATGCCTGTAATTCAGTTATGAAAAAACTTGATTTACCACCAGGATTAATAAGATATGATACGCAGAATCATATGGATCATTCAAGTGATAGTAAGACAAAATTTAAATTTCTAAGGCCAAGAAGTTTCTACTATATTTTTATAATATTGCTAATCTCAATATTAATGATATTTAATTTAACACATAGAAATGAAACTGATTTAAAAACGATTCCAATTAGAAATCCTTTATTTGTAAAATTATCAGATGGATCAATTAGAAATGGTTATAATATTAAGATTTACAATAAAAGTAATATTGACAAATCTTATAATTTACAAATAACAGGTTTACAGAATTATAAAGTTCAGATACAAAGACCTATAAATATTGATATAAATAATATAGCAATAAAAAATGACCATATAATACAATTAAAAATCTATGTGACAGTTCCAAGAAATAATGCAATTAAATTGAATTATGATAGTAAAATAGAATTTATTTTAAAAGAAAATAATAGTGATGAATTCATTATTGATGATAGCGTGTTCATGGCTCCGAAGAAGTCATATTAAATTTTATTCTTAAATGAATAGTGAAATTATACCAAAATTCATCTTTATAAATTATGAGAAATACATCAGAAAACTCAAAAGTAACCAGTTCGTTAGTTGTAGAAAATAAAGCGTAAGCTTCATCAACGGATCCAAGTGCGCAATATAATCTTGCTATTCGTTATCAAGAAGGAAATGGGGTTGAAAAAAACCTAGAAGAAGCCGTAAAGTTGTTAAGGTTATCTGCCTATAAAGGACATGCTATTGCGCAATATAGTCTTGCTAATTTATTGATGGAGGGGAGGAAAAGATTTGCACCTATTAGGGAGAGATGGCTTAAAAATATAACAGAGTTTATAGGTCAATTAGAAGCAAAAACTTATGAAGAAATAATAAAATTTATTGATCCTCAATTGGCGGAATTGGCAAAAAAACAAAAAGAAGAAATAGGAACTATTAAATTAAGAGGTGAATTTCTTTTTGATTTTCTTGAGGCTGTAATTAATAAATCAAGAGATGAAATATTATCAGAAGAAATGAAGGAAAAACTTCTAGGGTTAACGGATCATTTAATATTTTATTGTAATTTTAACATAATATCCGATACTCTTAGAAAGAATAATAATATGGCAGATAATTCTATTATAAGGCATCTTGAGAATCATTGTGAGCAAGCAAGAAAGAATGGCGAATTTAAAGAGAGTCTCCAAGATGAAGCTAGGATGCCTAAGGAGTTAGCTGCTATTATTACAGAATATTCTTCGATAAAATTAACTCCACCTCCACCTGTGCCTCGACCAAAATCTGATCTTAAGCAGGGTCCAAAAAGAGGAATATTGAAAGTTTCAAAGCCTTTTCAGAATATAAAATTTAAGAGATGGAAAGATGACAAAAACCCATCTTCTGAAGCTTCTTCTGCTGAGGCAGGTCAGGTAGATCAAGATAAAGGGCGCGATGATGAGAGGATGTAGCACCATTTTAAAGATGGGAATTGGTATTAGTTATCTAAAGTATTGTGCAGGATACTTCAGAGCCACTATGATCATCCTGTAGTTTTGTTGCCCTAGTAGCCTGCTGTTCTTGCTTTTTATCTTCAGCTGCACGACGGATTGCTCTCTGTTCTGACTGATTATTAATTATTTTCTGCGGTGAAGGTGATGGTAGCTCTTCTCGAAGATTGTCTATTATTTTTACTTTATTTGTTTCTATTGCTAGCCTAAGAGTGCTTAATACCATGCTTTCTTGCCCTTCTTTATTGACAATACTATCTTGAATTATATCACCATGACAATAAGGTAAAATAGGATTCAGGCTTGACTCTAGTCTTTCTTGTTGTTCTTCTGATAAATCTCTTTGTAATGATTTAGTAATTATAGCTTCCAGTAAGTCACAAAGAAAATTATATCTTAGATTAATAGTTCCAATTTCCTCTCTTTGCTTTACCTCTAACTCTGTCAATTGATCATTAATAAATCTTTGAACCTCATCATCAGCTGTAACTTCTAACTGTCCCATAAAGTTACTTATGCTTTTATTCCAACTTGCCTCAATTTGTCTAAATGTTTTTTGATCTCCTTCTCTTAAAATACCAAGATTAGTTTGTGCGACAAGATGTCCTTGATTAGCTGCTAATTCAAATAATTCTGCTACTTTTTCCAGATTTTGTGGCATTACTTCTCCATGGGTATGGCAAATAGCAAGATTAAATTGTGCGTCAGCATTTCCTTGTATAGTTGCTAATCTCCAATGTTTCACTGCTGTTTCTAGATTTGCTTCTACTCCTCGTCCATTATAGTAGAGACTAGCAAGATGAGTGCGTGCTGAAGCATGTCCTTGATCAGCTGCTAATGTGTATAATTCTGCTGCTATTTTCGGGTTTTCTGGTACTCCTTTTCCCATATTATAACAATGAGCAAGATTAGTTTGTGCAATAGCATTTCCTTGATTAGCTGCTAATTTGTATAATCTTATTGTTTCTTTTAGATTTTTTGGCATTCCTTAAATATTAAAATTAGTTTATGAGGTAGTATGTCCTTGATCAGCTGCTAATATGTATAATTCTGCTGCTTTTCCCGGGTCTTTTGGCAATCCTCCATTTTCATAGTAATAACCAAGATTAGTTTGTGCGGTAACATCTCCTTGATTAGCTGCTAATGTATATAATCTTACTGCTTTTTTTAGGTTTTTTGATACTCCTTTTCCATTGGCATAGTAATAACCAAGATTACCAATCTTTATTAAATCTTCTTTTGTCATTGACTCTTTCCTGCCCTCTTCTTGTGAAGCGTTTATTGTGGCATCAGTTTCTTTTTCTAATTTTTGTGCTGCTGTAAATATTAATTTTTTATAAACCTCATCCTTTTTTATTAATTCTGAAGATGCTCCATATCCTATTTTCAATATCTCTATTAATAATTCCTTATTTGCCTCTGATAATTGATTTTTTGCTTTTAATTTACTGAAGATTGAATGAAAAATAAGATTTTTATTTGATATTACATCATTTAATATAATTAATAGATTCTTTTTTGCTGTAGATTTGTATTTTTATTAAGAAATATTGCTCTCACAAATTCTTCTTGATTGTTAGCTATTATGTATCCCATCTCTTTATTGATGAACTCTCCTTGATTTGGTTCTTCTTGATGTTTTAAAATAGCATTTTGCAGTGTTGCTTGTAGTTCTTTAGCTAATTCTGATGAAGTTACTTGTTGTATTTGAGACAGCAATTCTGTCTTTGCTTTTTCTTCTTGTTTTGATTCTAATATTGATGATTTATTCATAATTATTATTCCTTATATTAAAACTTCATTATTAAATAATACCAATTCCTACCTTTAATGTTTTAACCCATTTTAAAGATGGATCAGCGACGATCAACTTCAATGATTTTATCTAAAATTCTTAAAGATAATATTAGGCTTTTGAGGTGTTTGGCATTTTTGACTTCAATATCTAATATAATTTCAAAGAAATCTTTATTTCTATTAGAGATGTCTATATTATTAATATTAATATTTCTTTTAAACATTGCGTTACTAACATCAGCTAGTGCTCCTGATTGATTTTTGATTAAGATTTTTATTCTTGCTGTATATAGATCGCCCTCTTTAATATCTTCACTCCAACAGACATCTAATAGCATTTGTGAATTTGTGGCAATATTCGCAGCATATTTACAGGATTTATTATGTATCATCACACCGCTGCCAGTATTTATTATGCCGATTATGACATCTCCTGGTATGGGGTTGCAGCAACTGCCAAAATTCATAGCCATGCCAGAAATTAAACCCTCGATTGGTATTTCACTTCTATATTTTTTATTTTCTTTTTTACCATCCTCAAAGTCTGGATAGAGTACATTTAAAATTTCCTTCCTCGAAACTATGCCTTGTGCTATTAATATATATAATTCGTCAATTGTTTTTTTATCTAAAATATTAATAGCTTTTTCCATTAATTTATCATTTATCTCTAAATCTTTCTTTTCAAAGAATTTGGAGATAATAGCCTTGCCCAATTTTTTATATTCATCTTGTTTTTCAATTCTAATAAAATGCTTTATGGCAGCTTTGGCTTTGGAGGTTGTAACAAATTGTAGCCAATTAAGAGATGGTTTGGACTTTCTGGAAGTTATAATTTCGATCTGATCCCCATTTTCTAGTTTTTGTCGTAATGGCGCTATTTCACCGTTAACTTTAGCGTTTATGCAGCTATCTCCAATTTCAGAGTGAATGGCATAGGCAAAATCAATAATTGTTGCACCATTTTGTAAATTAAATATATCTCCATTCGGCGTAAAGCAGAAAACCTGATCCTTATGCATTTGAATTTTATGATTTTGTAATACCTCACTGGCATCTGCCGCATGTTCAAATAGACCAATTAAATCTTTTATCCATTTATATTGATTATCTTCGCTATTTAATTGTTCTTTTTGTTTATATGACCAATGTGCAGCAACTCCATATTCGGCAATTTTATGCATTTCTTGAGTTCTGATTTGAATTTCTATTTTTTTATTATCGGGACCAAGGGCAATTAAATGAATCGATTTATAGTTATTTTCTTTTGGGGTGGAAATGTAATCTTTAAAACTGCCTGGTATCATGGGGTAATTTGAATTGATAATGCCAAGAACTTTATAGCATAAGAGGGGGTCTGTAACTATAATTCTAAAAGCCATGATATCGTATAGGTGGTAGAAGCTAATATTTTTTTGCCGCATTTTATTCCAAATAGAATAAGGTTTTTTCTCCCTACCCTGAACTTCAAAATTTTTAATATTCTTTGAAATCTTTGTTTTTAAATTATTAATTACTTTTGCTATAGAGTTCCTCCTTTTTTGTTTAAGGCTTTTTAGTCTTTCAAGAATATATTGTCTTTCTTCTGGATTAATTTGTGCAAATGACAATTCCTGTAATTCGTCTCGAATTTGATACATGCCAATTCTGGCTGCTAAAGGTGCATAGATAATAAGACTTTCATTGGATATTCTGGCTCTTTTATCTTTAGAAGATATAAAATCAATGGTGCGCATATTATGCAATCTGTCAGCTAATTTAACCAATAAAACCCGGATATCTTGCGACATTGCCATTACTAATTTGCGAAAATTTTCTGCAGCTCTTTTACTGGATGGCAGGGATTCAATTTTGGTTAATTTTGTAACACCGTCAACCAGTGAAGCAATTCCTTCCCCTAATTCTGTTTTAATGTCATTTAATGTAACAGAGGTATCCTCAACAGTATCGTGCATTAAGGCTGTTACAATAGAAGATGTATCTAATTTTAAATCGATTAATATTTCTGCAACGGAAAGTGGGTGGGAAAAATAGGGCTCTCCTGATGATCTTGTTTGAGTGCTATGGGCTTTCTTTGCCATTTCATAGGCTTTCGCGATGAGTTCTTCGTTACAATTTGGATTATATTTCTTGATTTTACTTATCAGCGTACGAGCTGTTATCATTTCTTAAAAACTCAAAATTATATTGATCGCTATTTATATTATTATTTGTAAAAAATGCCTTATAATATAAATTATTTAAAAATGTATTTTGGTATTAGTTAATTTTTTTGGAGAAATTGATTATTTATTATTTTAACCCATTTTAAAGATGGGAATTGGTATACCAAATCCCATTCTTTAATGAATGATACAGGCAAAATATTTTTTAGATAAAAATTATAAAAAACGAGTCGTAATATGTACATATTTCGCGAGGCTTTTTATGATTTTAATCAAAAAATATAAAGTTAGATTATTTATTATTTTAACCCATTTTAAAGATGGGAATTGGTATTAATCATCAACAACTAAATTATCATCTAAGAAAATACTTTCTTTTGAAGGTGAATTTTCTTTATGGTTTGCAGTTTCTTTAATTAGCTTTTCTTCTATGCTAACATTACCATCTTCAATATAAGAAGTATTCTGTACTGATTCAATGATATTGGTTTCGATTTGATCGATATTTACTAACCCTTCTGCTATTTCCCGAAGGGCAATAACGGATGGTTTTTCATTGATATCAAGAGTGGTATTAGCGCCAGATAAAATGCTTTTTGCTCTATTATTTGCAATTAAACATAATTTGAATCTATTTGGAATGATTCTAACGCAATCTTCAACTGTAACTCTAGCCATTTATTTGTAAATTTAACATTAAATATTGATAATTAATCACTTTAATCTATTATTTTATTAAAAGCAACCTTAAATATATTAACTATAGTGAGTACAATAAAGATACATAGCCAAAATGATTTTGTAAAAATGCGACAAGCTGGCAAAGTGGCAGCTCATATTTTAGATTATATATCTCAATATGTTCAAATTGGCGTAACTACTGATGAAATTAATAAATTATGCCATGATGAAATTGTTAAAAATAATGCAATTCCAGCTCCTTTAAATTATAAAGGTTTTCCAAAGTCAGTATGTACATCTGTTAATCATGTTATATGTCATGGTATTCCTGGTGAAAAGAAATTAAAAAATGGCGATATAATTAATATTGATGTAACAGTTATTGTTGATGGTTGGCATGGTGATACTAGTAGAATGTATTATGTTGGAAAACCTTCTATTAAAGCTAAGAGATTGTGTCAAGTTACTTATGATGCAATGATGCTTGGAATTGAGCAGGTTAGACCTGGAAATACAGTTGGTGATATTGGCTATGCAATACAATCTTACGTTGAAGATCACGGCTTTTCTGTAGTTAGAGATTATTGCGGTCACGGTATTGGAAAGGTATTTCATGATGCGCCCAATATTATGCATTACGGTAAAAAGGGAGAGGGAGTTACATTGGAAGAAGGTATGTTTTTTACCATTGAGCCTATGGTAAATGTTGGCAATTATGCGACGATATTAAATAAACATGATGGCTGGACTGTAACAAGCCGAGATAAATCTTTGTCAGCTCAATTTGAGCATAGCATGGGGGTTACAAAAAATGGTGTAGAAATTTTTACAACATCGCTTTGTGATTTTAACTTTCCTCCCTATAATTAAAAGCGTCAAATAACTTTAAAAGAAAAGTTTGCATTTAACTTTAGTGAATATACAATTAGCTGCTTAATTAAAAATCAATAATTTACATAATTTTATGTTAAAAACAATTAAATCATTAAATTTATCTGGAAAATCTTGTTTACCAATTATTGAGGGCGGCAAAGGAATAGGTGTTACAGATGGTAATACTGCTGGTCATTTTGCTAAAGCTGGTGCTATTGGAACATTTTCTGGCGTTAATGCTGATTATTATGATGAGAATGGTAATGTGGTACCGGTAGTTTATAATGGAAAAACCAGAAGAGAAAGACATCAAGAACTTATAGATCAAGGAACTGCTGGTGGTATTGCTCAAGCAAGAATAGCTAATGATATTGCTGGAAATAATGGTAGAATCCATATGAATATCCTATGGGAAATGGGTGGAGCTGAGACAATTTTACGAGGAGTGCTAGATGGCACTAAAGGACTGATTCATGGTATTACTTGTGGCGCTGGCATGCCTTATAAATTAGCAGAAATTGCCGATAAATATAAAGTTTATTACTACCCTATCGTTTCTTCAATGAGAGCATTTAGGGCTTTATGGAAAAGAAGCTATAGTAAATATTCTGACTTGCTTGGTGGTATTGTTTATGAATGTCCATGGAAGGCTGGTGGTCACAATGGTCTTTCAAACAGTGAAGATCCAAAAGTATTCCAAGATCCATATCCTAGAGTTTGTGAGATACGTTCATTCATGAATAGTGTTGGCTTAAATCATGTGCCAATAATTATGGCTGGAGGTGTATGGAATATTGCAGAATATGAAGATTGGTTAGATAATCCAGAGGTGGGTCCAATAGTATTTCAATTTGGCACAAGACCAATCGTTACTCAAGAATATTCAGTGCCTCAAAGCTGGAAAGAAAGAATGCTTAATTTGAAAGAAGGTGATGTTTATTTAAATAGATTTAGCCCTACTGGATTTTACTCTTCTGCTGTTGAAAATGATTTTATAAAAGAATTGCAGCAAAGAGAAGTTCATCAAGTTGAGTATAGATCTAAATCCGATGGTGATTTTATAACAGAGATACCATTTGGCAATAGGGGTAGGGTGGTTTATATAAAAGTAGAAGATAAAGTTAGATTAGATGAGTGGAAAAAGAATGGCTTTACTGAAGGGATGAAAACTCCTGATGATACTCTAATGTTTGTCGATAAATCAAAATCACAACAAATTGTCACAGATCAAATTAATTGTATGGGCTGCTTAAGTGCTTGTAGGTTTAGTAATTGGTTTCAAGATCCTAGTACCAACTATTCCACTGGCAAAAGAGCTGACCCTAGAAGTTTCTGTATTCAGAAAACCTTGCAAGATGTTAAGCAAGGTATTGATGTGGAAAATCAATTAATGTTTGCTGGTCATAATGCTTATCGCTTTGCTACTGATAGCTTCTATGATAATGGTTTTGTGCCAACAATTCAACAGCTTGTTGATCGCATTATGCAAGGTAAATAGCTATAATAATAAATCTTTATTTTAGAATTTTGATATTTTATGAAGATTTTTTATCAAAATCTATCAAAAATTAAATTTGATCCATATTTAATTGATAAATATAATATCTTTCTAACCAAATCGGAAAAAGAAAGATTGTCTTCAATCAAAATTCCTGATTTAAAAAGAAACTTTATATTTGGCCGCTTAATATTGCGGCAAAAATTAAGTGAATATTTGAATTGTTCCCATAAAGATATTTTATTTAAGAAAACAAAGTTTGGTCGCCTTGAGCTTTCGGGTAAATTTTCAGGTGAAAATATAAGCTTTAATCTTTCTCATTCTAAGAATATTATTGCTGTAATAATTTGTAATAATATTGTTGGTATTGATGTTGAATATATTAGGAATAGAGATTTTTCAAAAATTGTTAATTTCTCATTTACGAAGAAAGAAGCTGAATATTTAAATTATCTACAGAAGAATCATTCAAAACAGCAATATATGGAAGCTTTTTACATATATTGGACCTTAAAAGAGGCTTTTGTGAAGTCTAACGGTGGTTCTATTTTGCAGAAAGATTTAAATTTAGATTTTTCTTTATTAAAGAATTTACAATATTGTAATCATTTGCAAAATTTTAACAATAACCTGAAATCTTATAAAAGAATTTTGTGTTTAAATGAAATAAAAAAAGATTTGCAATTTGAAACATTTTATTTAGATCAAAACTATATTATTTCTTATGCTGTGCATTGTCCTTTAGATAAATTTACACCAAATCCTATCTTTAAATTATAGATTGTACCATTTGCCATTTACCATTTTTAATAAGCAATATAACCAAATATTTTTTAGATAAAAATTATAAAAAATGAGCGATAATATGGTAATGTATCAGAAGGATTTTTATGATTTTAATCAAAAAATATGAGGTTAGATTGCTTATTAACTTCAACCAATTTTAAAAACGGGAAATAGCATCATGTGACAAGCTTATATTCTTCATATTTTTTTGTATAAAAAGAGTTTAGTCTTGACTTGAAGAAAATATTTAGTTAAATTTGATTTTAATACCTAGCCCCATCTTTGATGATAATATAATAAAATATTTTTTAGACAAAAATAATAAAAAACTTGTCTGTAATATTCTCATATTTTATAAGGCTTTTTATAATTCTAGTTAAAAATATGAAGTTAGATTGTTTGTTAATTCTAACTCATTTTAAAGACAGGAATTGGTATAATAATGGCAGGCGTAGCTCAGTTGGTAGAGCACTAGGTTGTGGTTCTAGTGGCCGCGGGTTCAATCCCCGTCGCTTGCCCCATTAACTAATTATAATTTTTTATGGATATAATATTTTTTGCTGCCCTGACTTTATTTATATTTTTTAAAGTAAAAAATCAATTAGGCAAGGTTGATGAAGATCAAAAACGCGAGGCAATTAAAAAATTTTTAAAACAGCAAGCTAATGTGGTTGATTCTCCTGGCAAAATAAATTCTAAAAATAGAAGAGCTGGCCAACCTAATCTTGTTATTGTTAATCCAGATGCAGAAAATGCAGAAAACTTAGATAATATTCAAATAATCAATAAAACCGCTCCCGCAGAAAGAGCTAATCTAATTAAAGTTTTGGATAAGTCAAAAGTTACAGCTACTGAATTTATTGACGGGGCAGAAAAAGCATTTGAGATGATTATAAAATCTTTTTGCGAGCATGATAAAAAGACTTTAGAATTTTTATTGACCAAAAGTTTATATAATAAATTCGTTAAAGTTATTAATAATCGTGAAAAATCTCAACAGAAGCTAGTAACTAATATTGTGGCCCTTGATGATATTATAATTAATAATGCAAAATTAGAAAAGAATATGGCTGTAATTAAGGTTAATTTTAAATCTAAACAAATAAATTATACCATTGATAAAGATAAGAAAATAATTGAGGGTAGTGATAATATTATTGAAAATGATGATATCTGGACATTTGAACGTGACATAAAGTCACAAAATCCAAATTGGACGATTATTTCTACTAAATCTTAAATTACTTAAAATATGGGGAGTGATCTTTTTGCAAAAAAACAATTAAAAATAAATAATAAAGAATACAGTTATTTTTCCTTAAAAGAAGTCGCCTCTAATTTAGGTTTCGAGCTTAGCAAGCTGCCTTATAGTCTAAAAATCTTGCTAGAAAATGTTATAAGATTTAATTCTAATGATTTAGAATTAGCAAAATCAATATTTTTATCGGTAAAAGACGCAAAATATCGTCAGGAAATTTCTTTTCGACCTGCGCGTATACTAATGCAAGACTTTACAGGTGTTCCGGCGGTAGTTGATTTGGCGGCAATGAGGGATGCTGCAGTTAAAATTGGTAAAGATCCAAAATCTATTAATCCCAAAATCCCAGTTGATTTAGTTATTGATCATTCAGTTCAGGTTGATTTCTTTGGAAGTAATGATGCTTTAAAGAAGAATGTGAATTTAGAGATGAAGCGAAATTTGCAAAGATATGAATTCTTGAAATGGGGTCAGGAATCTTTTGATAATTTTAGGGTTGTTCCTCCTGGAACTGGAATTTGCCATCAGGTTAATTTGGAAAATTTAGCACAAGTAGTTTTTGTGAAAGAGGAAAGTAATGAAACTTTATTATACCCTGATACTGTAGTTGGAACTGATAGTCATACTACTATGATAAATG
>CAJQHT010000039.1 GCA_905478245.1 uncultured Rickettsiales bacterium
CTTTAAAATTAAGTTAAAATAATAAATAATCTAACTTTATATTTTTTGATTAAAATCATAAAAAGCCTCGCGAAATATGTACATATTACGACTCGTTTTTTATAATTTTTATCTAAAAAATATTTTGCCTGTATCATTCATTAAAGAATGGGATTTGGTATTAATACCATTTATTGGTATTGATATAATTACTTATTGACAAAATAAGATTTTGCTTTTATTATGCCTAGATATTTTTAAAAAACTTTAAGAATTAAATATAAAACTTTAAATATAATGACAAAAAGATTACAAGCTAAAAAGAAATTTAGTAGAAAATTAGGTGAAAGCCTTTGGGGGCAGGAAAAAGATCCTTTCTTAAAAAGAAACTATAAGCCAGGTCAACACGGTCCTACTTCCAGAACCAGACCAACAGATTATGGTATTCAACTTAAGGCCAAGCAGAAATTAAAATTCTACTATGGTAATATCTCTGAAAAACAATTCAGAAAATTATTTAAAGAAGCAGCAAAAGCAAAAGGTGACGCCAGTGAGAACTTCATCGGCCTACTTGAAAGAAGGCTAGATATCATTATTTATAGATCAAACTTTGTTTCAACAGTTTTTGCAGCAAGACAACTTGTCAGCCATAAACATATCAAAGTTAACGGTAAAGTAGTCAATATCCCATCTTACAGATTAAAATCTGGTGATGTTATAGAAATTAGAGAAAAATCTAAAGAATTAACTGTAATTTTAGAAGCTTTACAAAAAATGGAAAGAGATATTCCTGGATATTTAGAAGTTAACAACAAGGATCAATCAGCAAAATATTTAGATGTGCCATCTTTTGCCGATGTTCCATATGCAAGCAAAATGGAACCTCATCTAGTAGTAGAATTCTATTCTAGATAATATACAGCAAAACTGATCCAGTAAATTATACCATTTCTCATTTTTAATGAGTAATACCAATTATCAGATTAAACTATACATTTAGGCAAAATATTTTTAATCAGAAATCATTGCAAAAATCGCTAGCGTATCAGGATATACTGTACGATTTTTGTAATGATTTATGGTTAAAAAGACAAAGTATAAATGTTTAATTTGATAATTGGTATAAGCTTAATAAATTTATATTAACTAATAAATGTTGATAAAATCAGTTAAAAATATTGGAAAATTTACCATCGCCAATCTTTCCCAAATAGGAAATGTTATAATATTTATGTTTTTAACCATAAAGCATATCTGCACCCCACCCTTCTATCCAAAATTAGTTTTAAAACAAATGATCATTATTGGTTATTATTCTCTTCCAATTGTTGGTCTTACTGCAGTTTTCAGTGGAGCGGTTTTAGCCTTACAAAGCTATTCTGGATTTTCTAGATTTAATGCTGAAAGTACTATTGCTGTAGTTGTCGCCTTATCAGTTACTAGAGAATTAGGTCCTGTTTTTGCTGGATTAATGGTTGCTGGTCGAGTTGGTGCTTCAATGGCTGCTGAACTAGGTACCATGAGGGTTACTGAACAGATTGACGCCCTTAAAACCCTATCCACCAATCCTTTTAAATATTTAATAGCTCCTAGAGTACTTGCTGGTCTCATAACTTTACCATTTCTAGTAATAATTGCCGATATAATTGGCATAATGGGTGGTTATCTTGTTAGTGTTCATAATCTTGGATTTTCCTCAGGACCATATATCAAAAATACTTTCGAATTTTTAGAAGCAATGGATGTAATTTCCGGCCTAGTTAAGGCAATATTTTTCGGCTTTGTTATTACTATTATGGGCTGTTACTGGGGTTACAATTCAAAAGGAGGGGCTCAAGGAGTTGGAATTGCCACGACAAACGCCGTTGTTAGCGCTTCTATAATGGTTTTGGTGATGAATTATATTCTAACTAGTATCTTCTTTTCTTAAAATAATACCATAATTAAAAAAATAACTATCCTCCACGCTGCCCTCCTCCAGGCACGCCAACGCCCTGAGTAATATCCGTTTTGGCCTGACTCATCGCGCCAGCAACTGAAATATCACCAGCACCATGAAGATCAGGTATCGCTGCTTGAGGCAAACCAGCTGGAGCTAGAAAACTTCCATCAAGAACATCAAGCATATTTGTCTCAAAAACCCCTTCTCTACTAGTAATAAGAGCACCAATATCACCTCCAAATCCAGCAGCTAAATCCTGCTTCATATTAAAAGCCTGATCTATGTCTGCCGAAAGTATTTGCATCTTTCCTTGATAGCCTTCACCTTCAACCCCGGCACCAGAACTTTCTGCCCCTGCGGAACTGCCACCCTGTGCATCAACATGACGCTCCGAAGATAATCTTGCTGCCATTTGCTGTTGTATTATCATGCCAGACATATTTCTTATATTTTATTGTTAATATTTTATACCAAATCCCATTCTTTAATGAATGATATAACAAAATATTTTTTAGATAAAAATTATAAAAAAGAGTCGTCAGTATGTACATATTTCGCGAGGCTTTTTATGATTTTAATCAAAAAATATAAAGTTAGATTATTTATTATTTTAACCCATTTTAAAGATGGGAATTGGTATACCAAATCCCATTCTTTAATGAATGATAC
>CAJQHT010000040.1 GCA_905478245.1 uncultured Rickettsiales bacterium
CTCAGCTAAAAAAAGCTGCTCAAGTAGACAAGAATACGCTAAAAGATATTTTGCAAAACTAGCACAATGTACAGATTCTATTAATAAAGAATCAGCCTCAGATGGTTCTGCTGCTTATGAGATATGGGAGAAAGTTCCTGGCGGCGAGGATGAATTAAGGGTAATCAAAGCAAAAAAAAATTTTGCAGGATTGGATCAGTATTTTCATGCAACAGAAGATGTTGATATTCAAAAACTTGTTGAAAAAGCTAAAACAGCTGATGCTCCGGCTATGTTTCCTTGTATTAAAACCAGTGGTGGTTATGGACATTTTATGTCTTTATTTAAAGATGTAAGTGGTAAAATATTTATTATTAATCACGCCAGCCCTGAGGCAGGTCAAGAAGGTCACGCTACAATTCTAAAAACGCAGCTTCAAGCAAAAGGATTAGGTGAAGTCCATGTTATTGAGACATCTTTTCAAGATACAGGAAATTCTTGTGGCTTCTTTATGCTTCTTGATTATTTTGCAATTCTGCAACTTGTAAAACAGGAAAAAGAGATAAATGAACAAGATATTAAAAAATTCTGTCAACAAACAATTTTAGCAGCACATCAATACGCCACTAATAAAAATTCACATTCTTTAGAAGGTTATATTCGTGATAATGTATATGATTTTACTAACAATAAATTAATAGAAGCGGCAAGAGGCAATATAAAACTCATTAATGATCAAGTTGAGGGTTTTTTAAAATCAGATTCAAGTCGTTCAACTGTTAATTTTAATTTAGATTTAGGGCGTTCAGGAGAGGGTCAAAGGGCAATTTATATGCCAGAATTTAGAATTACTTTTGATGATGTTGAAAAAAAATTACAGTTACAAGCAATTTTAGGAGAAGCAGGTTTTAAAGTATTAGATGGTAAAGGTGACAAAGAATTAAAATTACAAATTTATGGAAATATTGATGTTTTAACAAAATATACACAATTAAAAAATATTCTTGAAAATAATAATTACAATATTAATTTTGATAAAAATTGTCAATTAGGTGTTGCAACAATACTACAAAAGAATGAAGAGATAGATAAATCGTTTAAAGATGTTTCGAAGGATGGGTTCGAGATCAAAGATTATAGACACTGGAAAAATATTTATGATTTTATAAGTAGTTTTTGTGAAGATTGTATTGCTAATAAAGAAGGTATCTCTTCAGAAAAACCTGCAACAAGAGCAAAAGTTAAGAAAGAGACAAAAAACACCCCTTCAGCAGAACATCTTTTTGATTATTATGGTAAAAAATACACTCCCAAAGTAAAGTTGTATGATACCGAGATAATGGGTGCAGTTCAAAATGTAAGAGAAAAAAGTTCTGATAACTGCATATGGGCTCCTTCAATAAATACTCCAGCTGCTTTAATGGCAGGTGGTGGTTATGGTGATGGTGCTCAATCTCAATCAGAGGAAGATGCGAAAAAAAATATTATTAAATTATTTCAGTTATCTAGCCCTAAAGAAAAATTCAGGATTTTTTACATAAAAAAAACTCTATTTGATAAATTATTAAAAAAAGAAACTTTTAAAGAACTATATAATTCTGAAGAAGATCAAGATTTAACTATACTCAACCAAAAAGGCGAGACTACTTCAACAATAAAAATTAAACAAAAAGATCTAATTATATGGCAATTTGAAAAACTTTATGATGCACATAGTTTATTATTTAACAATATAACTAGTGATGCAGATTTCACACAAGCTATTAATAAATTTCTTAATATAGATGTGGTGCAAGAAATGCAGAAATATAGTACGGTTACTAATTATCATATAAAAGAAAATCAAAAGCAATCTTTTATAAGAGTTAAGAGAGAAGTTACGACAAGTTCTAATAATTTTAAAAACAATGTTATTGAAGGTGATTTTAGTAGTAGTATATCAAAATTACAAAGATTAACGAATGAGGAAAGGCGTCAGCAGAAAAAATTTCAGAAACTCAAACGGCAGATTGATTCAGGCAATAAATCAAGAATGATATTTTCATTAAATACTGGAAATTTTCATTGGATGACTCTTATTGTTGATTTATCAAAAAATGCAGAAGATAAATTATTGTGCACAACTACAATAATTGATTCTTGTGGTAATAACAAAAATATTAAAGAAGAAGATTTTAGTGATTTGGGCGATGCGTTAGAAAAATTTATTCAAGATGAGTTTGTAGGAAAGGAAATAGTTTTTGATCATAATGCTGTAGGTTTAGGAATTCAGCAAGACGGAAATGCTTGTGGAGTTATTTCTACTGAAATAGCTGATATAATGCAAGATACATCAGTAGATTGTAAGAAAGATGCAATTATTCAAAAGTTAAAAGAAAGAGAATTGTTAGATGAAAATGATAAGATTCCAGTAAATGCAATGGCATTAAGAACACAACATATGAAGGAAGTTTGCGAAAGTGATAAGGTGGTTATAGGTAATATATCGGAATTTTTTACGCAATATTCTGATTCCAAAACTCCTGCTGGGGATGGAACGACTAATCCATTTGCAAAACCACCTTCTCCTTCACCTTCTTCTGCATCAGCTGCTTTATTATCAAGCGTTTCCACTCTTGCTTCAATTAATGAAGAGATGAAAGATGAAAATAAACAAAAAATAAAAACAGACACGCAAGAAAGATTGAGACAAGAAACCCATGAAAATAATATCGTTAGAACTGGTATGGGTGGAATTGGCACTTTAAAAGAAAGTGAAGATGGCAATTGGAATTTTGTAGTTGAAAAAGTTTTTGATGGCGGTGCAGCTAAAGCAATTGGCATGAAAAAAAATAGTATTATTAAAAATGTTAATCAAATATTACCAGGCTTAATAGAGAAATATAATGAGGAAACTAGAGATTCGGTAGCTATAAAATTAACAGATCAACCTGAATATTTATTATATAATACTTGCTTTTTACTATCTAGGCTTGGTGCCACGGAAAAAGAAGACGAAGCAAATATTTTTACCATTGAAAATGAATTGTATAAAGAAATAGGTACTAATAACAATCGACCAAAAGTATTTATAAAACAAAAAGAAAATAAAGAAAATAAAGAAAATAATTACGCAATAGCTACATCAGGTAAGATAAATAATTTAGAAGTAGCTAGTCTAAATAGTCAAAGAATAACTACTGCTTCTCGCGGCTAACAATTCAAACCACGCCAGATTTTCTCAGCTGTAAAAGGTAAAATTGGCGAAAATGCTTCTAATATTGTTAATAAAACACTGTATAAAACATTATATGCTTGAATTTTATCCTCATCTATTTCGCTTTTCCAGAAGCGATCACGATTTCGCCTAATATACCAATTATTTAACACTTCAAAAAATTTATTAAATTCTTCACAAGGTTTAATAGTGTCGTAATTAGCTAATCCTTGATCTATTTTACTGACTGTTTCTTTTAATTTAGCTAAAATATAAAGATCCATAATATTTGTTAAATCTTTGTTATCAGTAATTCTCTTGGCTTTAATTTGATCAGAATTAGCATAAAGACAAAAGAAATTATAAGCATTTATCAGTGGTTTTATATGTAGCCTTAGGCTGTCTTTAATTGCTTTTGCATCTTTATCAATTCTAAGCTCTTGACCCTTCATAACTGGGGTTGAAACCATATAAAAACGCATTGCATCACTACCAAAATTATCAAAAATATCTAAAGGATTAGCATAATTTTTGAGTCTTTTTGAGAGTTTTTGTGATTTTTCATCTAAAATTGTGCCGTGACAAATAACATTTTTAAATGGTGGTTTTTTAAATAAAGCTACTGATAAAACTACTAAAGTATAGAACCAGCCGCGTGTTTGGGCAACATATTCTGTAATAAAATCCGCAGGGAAGTTATCTTCAAACCATTCTTTATTTTCAAAAGGATAATGTGCTTGTGCGTAAGGCATTGATCCGCTTTCAAACCAACAATCAAGAACATCAGTAACGCGCACCATTTTTGATTTTCCACTTTTATCATCAGGGTTAGGGCGGGTTAATTCGTCAATATAAGGGCGATGTAAGTTTGCTTTACCATTTTCATCAAGAGGTAATTTGCCAAAATCCTTTTCTAAATCTTCTAAACTGCCATAAACATCAATTCTTGGAAATTCTGGATTGTCACTCTTCCAAACTGGAACAGGGCAACCCCAAAAACGATTTCTAGAAATTGACCAATCTCTAGCACCTTCAAGCCATTTACCAAATTGACCATCTTTAATATGATCTGGAATCCAGTTAATTTCTTGATTAGCCTTGATTAGATCTTCTTTAATGTCGGTTACCTTAACATACCAAGAGCTAACCGCTTTATATATTAGTGGCGTGTCAGTTCGCCAGCAGTGGGGATAATTATGTAGATATTGCTCAGTTTTTAACCAATTATTTTGTAATTTAAGATATTTTATAATATCGTCATTAGTTTCAAAAACTTGTTTTTGCTTAATTGATAGATTTTCTATATCAAACATTTCATTGGTAAATTTACCACCAGCATCGACTGGGCATAATGTTGGAATATTATTGGCTTTACATAAAAGTTGATCATCTTCACCAAAACCCGGTGCCAGATGAACAATTCCTGTTCCTTCTTCTACTGTGACAAAGTCGCCATGAAGTATAGTGAAGCTATTTTTAGATTCTTTTACCTTGTCATTATTTTTTAAATAAGGAAAAAGTGGCTGATATTTAAGATTTACTAGGTCTGAACCTTTAATTTTGCTTAAAATATCAATCTCTTGACCAAATTCTTTACTATATTTAGCTATAGCGCTTTGTGCTAGAATTAAAATTTCGTCATTATGTTTTATAGCGGCATATTCAATATCTTGATTGACGCCAATTGCTAAATTTGAAGGCAATGTCCACGGCGTAGTTGTCCAAGCTATGAGAAATATTTTATTATTTTGGTATTTTGTTAAAAATTCTGGGGTTTTTTCTAATTCAAACTTAACGGTTAAGGCTTTACTTTCTTTTTGGCGGTAAGAATTATCCATTTTTGTTTCAAAATTAGATAAAGGTGTTTGACATTTCCAAGAATAGGGCACAACGCGGTAATCTTCATACATTAAACCCTTATTATGCAGCTCTTTAAAGGCCCATAAAACTGATTCCATGTAATTTGTGTCCATAGTTTTATAGCCATTATCAAAATCAACCCATCTACCTTGTCTATTAACATAATTTTTCCAGTCTGTTGCATATTTCATGACGGATTCTTGGCAAGATTTATTAAATTTACCAATACCAAATTCATTAATAGCTATTTGGCCAGATACACCAATAGTTTTTTCCGTTTCCATTTCAACTGGCAGGCCGTGTGTATCCCAGCCAAATTTTCTCTCAACTTTTTTACCTTTAATAGTTTGATAGCGAGCAAAAATATCTTTAATATAGCCGGTTAAGAGGTGTCCGTAATGAGGTAGGCCATTGGCAAATGGCGGTCCGTCATAAAAAACAAATTCATTATTTTCAATTTTATTGTGATCATGATTAGGATCTGAGCAGCAGGTCTTTGGTGAAACACTATCTTCTTCATCTTCAATATTAGAAAAATCACGATTTGCTATTGACTGCTCAAATATTTTATTATCTTGCCAAAATTTTAATATTTCTTCTTCTGATTTGCTGAAATTAAAATTTTGATCAGCTTGAGGATAGTGATTTTTCTTAGTCATAAATTAATGAAGATGAGTTTTGACGTTATTGTTATTTATATTTAAAAAATATTTTACCTGAATTACTCATTAAAGATAAAGACTTTGGTATTAATTTCACTTTATTGATTTAAAATAAAAAAACAACTTGAATTTAATTAATATTTAAATATCATTTTAAAAATCTTGATATTAAAAATCTTCTTGAAAAATAAAAACAGAATTCATTATAAGTTTTTTTCTAAAATCAAATCTATCAATCAAAATTATAATTTATGAAACAGACTTTAAATATTGCCATTGCTGGACTTGGCGTTGTTGGTGGTGGAGTTTATGAAATTCTAACAAAAGAATCAGACCTTATTAATAAAAGATCTCGCAAATCTGTAAATCTAGTTGCCGTTTCCTCTAGGAGTAGAAAAGATTTTATTGATGAATCTAAAATAAAATATTATGAAAATACTCTGGATCTAGCAGATGATGAAAATGTTGATGTTATAATTGAGACAATTGGTGGAGATGATATTGCTTATGAATTATGTAAAAAATCTTTAAAAAATGGTAAGCATTTTGTTACAGCTAATAAAGCCATGATTGCAATTCATGGTTCTGAACTTGCTGATCTTGCCGCTAGAAATAATGTTTCTTTATGTTTTGAAGCTGCAGTTGCTGGTGCTATCCCTATCTTAAAATCTTTAAAAGAAGGGTTAATTGCCAATAAAGTTAGTAAAATATATGGCATTTTAAACGGTACCTGTAATTACATTTTAACCAAAATGGAAGAGGATGACCTAGATTTCGATGTTGCCTTAAAGCAGGCTCAGGAATTAGGATATGCTGAGGCCGACCCAACTTTTGATGTTGGTAATATTGACTCCGCTCATAAATTGGCTATATTATCTTCAATTGCTAAAAATTGTGAATTGGATTTTGATGCTCTTCATATTGAAGGGATTACAAAAGTTTCAATTGATGACATTAGATTTGCCAGTGAATTTGGTTATAAAATTAAATCTCTTGGTATTTTTGAAGATATTGCTGAAAATAAAATCAAACAATCTGTTTATCCGGCCTTAATTAAGAAGGATCATGAAATTTCTGCTGTTAATGATTCTTACAATGCTATTCTAAGTCTTGGAAATAATGCAGAATGGAATTTTCAAGTAGGTAGAGGGGCAGGGGCCAAGCCAACTGCTAGCGCCGTTGTTGCTGATATTCTTGATATTTCCAATAATTGCAGCAGCTTTCCTTTTGGCTGCGAGGTTAGAGACCTTAAATCTGTTACCACTGCTGATCTTAAAGAAAGAATTGGTGATTATTATCTCAGATTTACAGTTGAAAAAAACTTTGCTAAAGATGAAAAATTCTTAGAAAATTTATTTGCTGATTCTGGTTCAATTTCTCAATCTATCATTAAGGAAGTAGATGACGAGAATTTGATTTATGCCTTAAAAATTAATAATATTGAAGAATCTATCCTGGATGACAATTTAGAAAAATTTCAGAATTTACGGCAGATTGAAAATATTAATATAATACGCATAGAATCGATAGGCTAGATAAGTTAAAGCGTATCAATTATGTTTTTTTAATAAATGCAATATGCATAACATTTCTTAATTTTTAGATTGCAGTACTATCTTTAAATCCAGATTATTTGATTTTTTAATTAATTTATCATCGATCTTCTCGGTTTTTATGGATATAACATCAAATCCCAACTTTAATTAATAAATATAACGCTAGGTTATTCACTATTTTAAAGATGGGGTTTTCTGCAATATGTATCGTTTTGATACATAGCTTCTCTAATTTCTTGCTAAATTTAATTTCTTATATAAAATCTCTTTAAAAGAATGTAATAAATTGTAATTTCACCTAAGATAAACCTTTTTAAATATGAAAAATCTAATAGTATCACTAGTTATATATTTAATTCTTACGGTTAATTCATTGGCTACCATTTCTTCAGGAGGTGATAATTCTGATTTAACTAAAGAAAATTTTTCCAAAAGTCAATTCGGTCTTAGTCTAGCACTATCTAAAGAATTTAAAATAATAGAAAGTATCTTTACTGAAGATGATCAGGATTACCTATTTAATGAAATCGGTATATTTCTCAACTATTATGATGATATTATAAATTACGCTTATGGTACAAATTTATCTTTTGGCTATGGTTATGATAAATTTGCTATTTATATAAATAGCGGCTATTTAATTACAGATTTTGATTATTTAGCAAACAATGTCGCGGTAAATTATTCTGAAGGTTCTGGTTTTGCTGGCATTGGAACTTCTTATAAAATAACAGATAATTTAAAAACAAAATTAGATTTTATGAATTATAGTTTTAATTTCAATCCTAGCAATTCAGGCGCCATTCAAAAGGTAGAGGTTGATATAAGGAGTGTTACGGCTGGTTTGCAATTTTATTTTTAAACATATTTCAATAAAGTATGAGTATATACCAGGCATCACCCATGGTAGCATTTTTTGTTAATTTTAACCAACTTTAAAGATGAAAAATGACATTAGAAGATAATAAAATAGATCAAGCTTTAAGGGCATGCAAAAGGGCGTTTAACTATATTGTATTTTTTGGATTTATAGTTAGCTTTCTAACACTTGCCACATCAATTTATTCACTAGAAGTTTTTGATAGAGTTTTATCAAGCGGAAGTATTGAAACATTAATAGCCTTAACAATAATAATTGTAATCTTCTCAATTATCTTGCATTTTGTGCAAGCTATTCGCTCCATAATAACTTCTCATATTAGTAAATATTTAGATCATAAGCTTTCATCGCTTTTTATTGATTTATCGCTAACCTCTTTAAAAACAGATAATTCTAAAAGCTCAGTTCCTCAAAATATCAAAGATTTATCGGCAATTAGAAACTTCATTACTAGCCCAACATTAATTACTACAATTGATGCTCCTTGGTCACTTCTTTATATTTTAGTTATATTTCTTATTCACCCACTTCCAGGGTTTATTGTAGCTGGAGGTGCGTTAGTTCTTTTATTTCTTGCTTGGTTGAATAATGCTTTAACTAAAAAGGAGACAGAAAAGGTTAATAGCATGAATATGCATAGTATAAAAGAACTAGAAATCTTGAATAGAAATGCTGAGGTAATTGAGGCAATGGCCATGAAAGATACCCTTATTTCAAACTGGCAAGAGATTAATCAAGAATTAGTTAATCTTCAAAATGAGCTTTCTTTTAAATCTAATTTGATAACTAACTTTACCAAATTCTTTAGGGCAATGATTTATATTGTCTTAATAGCTATTGGCGCAGTTCTTACATTAACAAATAAAATGAGCCCTGGTGGAATAATTGCAATATCAATACTTTCGGGTAAGGCTTTAATGCCGTTTGATGCCGCAATCAATATTTGGAATAATCTTTTAAATTCCAAGAAATCTTATGACAGATTAAAAACTCTTACATCAGAAAATGATCAGGAGTTAGATTTAATTAGCTTGCCAGAACCTCTTGGTAAATTGGCAATAGAGGGTTTAGCTTTCAATCCTCCAAAAGCTAAAAAACCAATTATTAAAGGAATTAACATAGATATCAATCCTGGTGAAATAGTTGCTATAATTGGCCCAACCGCAGCAGGTAAATCAACATTAGCAAAATTAATAGCAGGAATATATAAGCCAACCCTAGGAACTGTCAGGCTAGATAATGCTGATATTTTAAATTTTCAACCAGAGGAGATTGGTAAATATGTTGGCTATCTTCCTCAGGACGTAGAATTATTTAATGGTAGTATAAAGCAAAATATTGCCAGAATGAATAAAAAAGCCAAAGATGAAGATATTGTAAAAGCAGCTCAACTCGCCCATACTCACAATTTAATTCTCAATCTACCAAAATCTTATGAAACTGATATTGGGGCATGGGGTAGCAGTATATCAGCAGGGCAAAGACAAAGAATAGGACTTGCAAGAGCTTTTTATGGAAATCCAAAATTAGTTATTCTTGACGAGCCAAATTCAAATTTAGATCAAGATGGTGAAATTGCTCTAGCTATGACTTTAGAAAAGGCTAAACAGCAAAAAATAACAACTATAGTAATATCTCATAGGCAGAATATACTTCAAGTTGTGGATAAAATATTGGTAGTCCATAATGGTGAAGCTAAAATGTTTGGACCAAGAGATGAGATTCTAAAAAAATTTAAAGAGATAGGAATAGATCCTACAATTAAGGGAGATACAAAATGAAATTAGTAAATGAGAAGAAAAAAGCCAGAAGATTATCCAAAAAGCTCTTTAAATATCTTAATAAAAAAGCGAAGGATTTTGCTTCATTTTTATATCTAAAATCAAGAATGGGCTCATATTACATCAATGCCATTCGTAAAGATAAGAATTTTAGGCAAGAAGAAGTCTTTAAGGGCAAGAAAAAATTAAGTAAGTTAAGGCAAAAAGTAAAAGTTGAAGCTAAGCTAATTTTAAATAAGAAGTTTGAAGAAGATTCGATGAATATTGCTAGGAAGCCTATAATTATTGGAATGTGGTCGACTCTAATTCTTTTTGGCAGTTTTATGGTTTGGTCAGTTACTGCTCAGGTTCATAGTACAGCTATTGCCAACGGTAAAATTGTGGTAGATTCTAATAAAAAAATTATTCAACATTTGGAAGGGGGAATTATTGAGGAGATATTTGTCAAAGGCGGAGATATGGTAAAAAAAGGTGATCAATTAATAAGATTAAGTGAAACATCAGCAAAAGCTAACCAGGAACTATTGAACAAACAATTATTTGCTCTAAAGGCTGCAAAACTTAGATTACTGGCTCAAAGAGATGATAGTAATGATTTAAGTTTTCAAGATTTAGAAGGGGAGTATCAAGAAGATATTGAATTTATTAAAATATTAGATGGAGAAACGGAGCTTTTTGAAATTAGAAGGAAGTCATTAAATGAAAGAATCGATATTTTAACTCAGAAGAAAGAGCAGCTTAAAAACGAAATTAAGGGTTTGAAGTCTCAAGAGCTGGCGGTAAATCAAAGAATAGAAATATTAGGGGAGGAAAGTAAATCTTTAGATAAATTATATGAAGATAGAATTATTTCAAGAACCAGATATTTAGAATTAAAAAAGCAAATAGCAGAATTAAAGGGAAATAAGGGTCAATATGAAGCTAATATCGCAAAAATCAGTCAGGCAATTAGTGAAACTGAATTAGAAATTACCAATATTAAAACAGAAAAGTTAAACGAAACCCTAAAAGAACTTCAAGAAACTCAAACTAAAATAGCTGATTTGGAAGAAAGAACAAATGCTTCAAGCGATGTGCTTACCAGAACTATAATCAAAGCTCCAACATCAGGAATAATAAATAATTTAAAATATCACACTAAAGGAGGGGTGCTATCTCCTGGCGCAGAGATATTGGAGATTATTCCTCAGGATGATAAGCTTATAGTAGAAGTTAGGGTTAATCCACAAGATATCGATGTTGTGGTAATAGGTCTTGATTCAAAAGTAAGGTTATCAGCTTATAAAAGTAAATCTGTACCAATGCTAAAAGGAACGGTAACTAATGTGTCGGCAGATAGTTTTGAAGATGAGCAATCCGGAACATCATTTTTTGTTGTAAGAATTAAAATAAATGATAGCGAATTGCAGAAGCTAGAGGAAGATATCAGGCTTTACCCAGGCATGCCAGTTGAATCTTATATTGTTACCGGATCAAGAACTTTCTTACAATATTTATTTGATCCAATAACTATCAGTATGAGGAGGGCATTCCGTGAAGAGTAAAAGTATTAAGAAAAAGCGAACAGCTTTTTTAACTTTTACCGGCATAAATCTATGATTTATCCGATTCTTAAAGAAGAAGTAAAAACATAATGATAAAAAACTAATTTTTATAAATGATAAAAAAACTAATTTTTACAATTACATCAATCATATTATTAACTACAAGCAACTCATTTGCTTTAACTCTAGAGGATGCCATAAATTCAGCCAAAGAAAATAACTATGAGATTAAAGCTCAGGAATATTCCTATAAAGCTGCAAAATCAGAAAAGTTAAAATCATTAGGTGGGTTTTTGCCGCAAGTTTCAATTGATGTTAATAATGGATCAAGAAAAACAAAAATTGGAACCCAGCCTAAAGTAAATGATGATGTTGACAGAAAAAGCTTTACGGCTAGTCAAAATCTATTTAATGGATTTGGCTCTGTTAATGAATTGAAAAGAGCTAATAATATTTTAAAAAGAGAAAAAGCAATTAAAGATTCTAAAATTCAGCAAATTTCCTTAAATGTTAGTAGGTCATATCTTGATATCCTAAAATATCAAAAATTACTAAAAATTGGCAAAGAGAATCTTAGGTCGCAAAAACATCTTCTTTACTATATTAGAAGAAAATTCAAAGTAAAAGACGCAACCAGATCAGAGGTTGCCAAAGCAGAAGCTGACTATATAAAAACAAAAAATGATCAGGAGCAGACTGTAAATCATCTAAAATTAAGTAAAGCTAATTTTATTAGATATACCGGCCTTGGATCAGTGGATATATTAAAAGAGCCAGAAATAGAAGCAATAAAAGATGATTATAATATTGATCATCTATATAAAATTGCCTTAGAAAATAACCCAGAAATCAGGGCAGCAAAACACGGATTTATTGCAGCAAAACATAATGCTAATATTTCGAAATCAGCGTTATCTCCAAAGGTAACTTTAAATTTTGATATCAGTGAAGAAAAAAACTCTTTATATTTAAATAATCAACAAGAAAGGGATGTTAGTCTTTATCTAAATTTTAATATTCCAATATTTAATTCTGGTCAGAATTACTTTGATATTGCCTCCACTTCAAATGATAAGCAAAAAGAGAGATATAGCTATGAGGCGGTAAAGAAGCAGATTTATAATTCTATTATTGAATATAGCAATAAGAAAAGAAATTTTGAATCTGGCTATAAGTCGGCTAAGGAATTAGAGAGAGCCAATAAGATTTATTTAAGAACTTTAAGACAGGAGGAAAAATTTGGAACCAAATCTATTATTGAATTATTAGAGGCTAAACAAAATCTATACATTTCACAGATTGAGGTAATTGGCCTATATTACGATAAGATTTATTCTGAATTTGAATTGCAGGCACTTATTGGGGGCTTAAAAAACTAAAGAATGAGCCTTGATAACAAGTTTTATCTTTAATTAATTATTCAGACAAAATATTTTTTGAATAAAAATTATAAAAAACTGAGTTGTAATATGGTCATATTTTACGAGGCTTTTTGGGACTGTCGCAAATCAAATCCAAATAATTTCTTAATTTTTTAATATTTTTACTTGCATAAAACAGCTATTAAGCTAGTATTTATCTAGCTTAATAGCTGTTTTTTACATATTTTTTATTAAATAATTAGGAATTTAATATGTCCCGTCAAATAGAAATGATTTGTTTAGAAGAATTAGTTCCAGATAGTCACATTTACAGAAAATTCAAAGAATTATGGAATTTTTC
>CAJQHT010000041.1 GCA_905478245.1 uncultured Rickettsiales bacterium
TGATAATATTAAAATCAATGTTGATTTAATTGCTCCAATCGCTATGGAAGAGGGATTAAGGTTTGCTATCCGTGAAGGTGGCAGAACTGTTGGCGCTGGTGTTGTTAGTAAAGTTTTAAAATAGGTTAATAAATTAGGATGAGTAATAAGGAAGGAATTAAAATATCTTTAGAATCTTTTGATCATGTAGTTTTAGGGAAAGCTATGCAGGAGATTATAAGTACAGTTAAGAGGACTGGTGCCGCTATTAAAGGACCAATCCCACTTCCAACTAAGATAGAAAAATTTACAGTAATCAGGGGTCCTCATGTTGATAAGGATTCAAGAGAACAATTTGAAATTAGATCTTCAAAGAGACTCCTTATTATTTCCCCTACAGTACAAACAGTAGATGCTTTAATGAAGTTAAATCTTTCATCTGGTGTTGATATTAAGATTGCAATTAATGGTTCAAAAAACTAATGATAAATTTATTAGCTAAAAAACTTGGCATGAGCCATTTATATAAAGAGGATGGAGTTCTTGTTCCTTTAACTTTAATTAAATTATACGATAATTGTGTAATTGATGTTTTGGTTAATGAGGAAAAGGAATTTAATAATATCCTTATTGGTTACGACAAGGTTCAAAACGTCAAAAAAGTAAAAAAGCCTATTTCTGGTGTTTTTACAAAAAAAGGTTTACAGGTTCATAAAAAAATACGCGGAAGTAGAATAAAAAAATCTGCTAATTATAAAACTGGTGATATTCTTGATGTAAATTCTTTGTTAAAAGAAGGTGATAAAATATCAGTTACCGGAACATCTGTTGGTAAAGGTTTTGCCGGTGTTATGAAAAGACATAATTTTAAAGGTCTAGAAGCTAGTCATGGTGTATCAATTTCTCATAGATCTCATGGTTCTACTGGTCAATGTCAAGATCCTGGAAAAGTTTTTAAAGGTAAGAAAATGGCCGGTCAAATGGGCAATACTAATATAACAATAAAAAATCTGGAAATATTATTTTTAAATAATGAAAATAATACTATAGCTGTAAAAGGAGCTGTACCAGGTAGTGCAAATGGTGATATAATATTAAAAATAAGTTAAAATGAGCTCTGTTAGTTTAAACGTAATAGATTTTAAAGAATTAAATAATTCTAAAGAAAGTTTCAGCTTTAAAGGTGAAAATGATATTAGTCTTGATAATATTGCTCATGCTATCAGTTGGCAGAGAGCTTCAAATAGATCTGGATCTGCTAAAATAAAGCAAATGCATGAAATATCAGGAACTACAGCTAAGCCTTATAAGCAAAAAGGTACTGGTAATGCAAGACATGGTAGTAGAAGATCTGTTCAATTCGTTGGCGGTAGAACCTGTTTTGGCCCAACTCCTAGATCTTTTAGTTATTCTTTGCCTAAAAAGATGTCTCAAAAAGCTTTACAAGATGCTTTAAAAGTAAAATTTAATCAAGGAGAAGTTATTATTGCGCAAAATGCTGATATTAATGCCAAAACTTCTTATGTTAAAAAAGCTTTAGATAAAAATAAAATAGAAAATGCTTTATTTTTATATGATGAATCTAATGAGAATTCACAGAATTTAATAAAGTCTGTTAGAAATATAAAAAATGTTAAAACTTTAAATATTAAGGCTTTAAATGTATATGATTTATTAAGATATAGTTCAATTATTCTGGATAAATCATTACTTGATAATATTAAAAAGATAATTTCTTAGATAAAATGGGATATGATAATTTAAAAAGTCTAATATATACTGAAAAATCAAATAGACAGCTTTCTGATGGTAAATATTATTTTAAGGTTGATCAGGATTGCAATAAATTGCAATTAAAGAAGTTAATTAAATCTTTCTTTAATGTTGATGTAGAAAAAGTTAATGTTAGCAATGTAACTGGTAAAACTAAAAGATTTAAAGGTATTACGGGTAAGAGAAAGTCTTATAAGAAGGCCATCATTACTCTAAAAAAGGGTCAATCAATTAATTTGGAGAGTTTAAAATAGTATGGCTATAAAAAATTATAAAGCTGTTACACCGGCTTTAAGACAGTTAAAAACAGTAGATAGAAGTGATCTTCATAAAGGAGCTCCTCTTAAAATATTAACAAAAACAGTTAATGCTAAATCTGGTAGAAATAATAATGGTCATATTACCGTAAGACACAAATCTGCTGGACATAAAAAGAGCTATAGAGTAATTGATTTCAAAAGAGATAAATTTGATATTGTTGCTCAAGTGGAAAGAATAGAATATGATCCAAATAGAAGCGCTTTTATTGCTTTGTTAAAATATAAAGATGGAGCTTATTCTTATATTGTTGCTCCGCATAAAGTAAAAGCTGGTGACGAGATTATGTCTTCCAGGAAAAATGAAATAGATATAAAATTAGGTAATGCAATGCCATTATCTTCTATACCAATTGGAACAATTATTCATAATATTGAATTAAAACCTAATGTTGGAGGTTCTGTTTCTAGGGCTGCAGGTTCTTATTGTCAATTAGTTGGCAAGGATGGTGGATATGCTTTAGTTAAAATGCAGTCAGGAGAAATCAGGTTATTTTTACTTGATTGTATGGCTACTATTGGCTCAGTTTCTAATATAGATAAGAAAAACTCTACCATAGGTAAGGCTGGTAGATCAAGATGGCTTGGAATTAGACCAACAGTTAGAGGTGTTGCAATGAATCCAGTTGATCATCCCCATGGTGGTGGTGAAGGTAGAACATCTGGAGGTAGACACCCAGTGTCTCCAACTGGTAAATCCGCTAAAGGTAAAAGAACTAGATCTAAAAAGAAATTATCTAATAGATTAATAGTTACTAGTAGACATAAAAAATAATAATTAATTAAATTATGGCAAGATCAGCATGGAAAGTTCCGTTTATAGACGGTTATTTATTAAAAAAGGCACAAAATTATATAGAATCTTCAAAAAAGCCAATTATAAAAATTTGGTCTAGAAGATCTACTATATTGCCACAATTTGTTGGTATTAATTTTGCGGTTTATAATGGTAGAAAATTTATTCCTGTTTTAGTTAGTGAGGGAATGGTTGGCCATAAATTTGGTGAATTTTCTCCAACTAGAACGTTTTATGGACATGGTGCCGATAAGAAGGTAAAAAAATAAATATTAATTTCTTATGAATTTGAAAAAAGAAAAAATAAATGAGGTAAGTGCTTATCTAAAATCTGTTAAGTCAAGCCCTTTAAAAATAATAAAGTTAACTAATAATCTGAGAGGAATGACTGCTTCTGAAGCTGTTAAGAATCTTAAATTTTGTAAATTAAAAGTTGCTCCTATTGTGAGCTCTTTAATTTATTCAGCTATGTCAAACGCTGAGAATAATCATAATCTAGATATAGATAATTTGATTATAGGTAGAATTGACGTGGGTAAGTCTTTTACTTTAAAAAGATTCTCTGCTAGAGCAAGGGGGAGATCTAATAGAATAACAAAAACCTTTAGTAATATAAGGGTTGTTTTGGTTGAAAATAATTAATAATTATAAATAATGGGTCAAAAAGTAAATCCAGTAGGTTTTAGGCTGTTGAATAACAAAGATTGGCAGTCTGTTTGGTATGATAAAAAAAATTATGCTAAACATCTAATTAGCGATATAAAAATTAGAGCTTTTGTTAAGAAAAAATATGAACATTGCGGTATTGCTAATGTTATTATTGAAAGATCTACTGATAAAATTAATTTAGTTATAAGAACTTCTAAGCCTGGTGTTTTAATTGGTAAAAAGGGTTCTGATATTGAGAAAATTATTAAATCAGTTGAGAAGCTTGCTAATTGTAAGACTGATATTAAAATAGTAGAAATAGATAAGCCTGACATGGAAGCTTCCTTAATGGCTCAAAATATTGCAAAACAATTAGAGGGTAGGGTAGCTTTTAAAAAGGCTATGAAAAAAGTTATGCAAAATGCTATGAAATATGGAGCAAAAGGTGTTAAAGTGTCTTGTTCTGGCAGACTTTCTGGGGCAGAAATTGCTAGAACTGAATGGTATAAAGAAGGATCAGTTCCTTTACATACATTGAGATGTAATATTGATTATGCTATAGCTAATGCTTACACAACATATGGTGTTATAGGTATAAAAGTATGGGTTTACAAAGGTTTTACCGATAAGAAAACCTTATCTAGTTAGTAGATATTTGTAAGCTGAATTATTATTATTAAATGGTTGACTTTATTAACGTTAAAGTTTAGATTTATCTTTCCTTAAAGATTTTAGAGTATTATTAAAAATGTTAGTACCAAAAAAGACAAAATATAGAAAATCGCAAAAAGGCGGTAAAAAAATAACAGGACATGCAACTTCTGGTAATCAGATTTCTTATGGCTCTCATGCTTTAAAATCTCTTGATTCTGGAAGAATAAATTCTCGTCAGATTGAAGCTGCGCGAAAAGTTATTACCAGATCCATGAAAAGAGCTGGCAAGTTATGGATATCTGTATTTCCTCATACTCCGGTTACAAAAAAACCTGCTGAGGTTAGAATGGGTAGTGGTAAAGGTGCTGTTGAATATTATATGATGAAAGTTAAGCCAGGTAGAATTATATTTGAGGTTGATGGCGTTGCAGATGATGTTGCTTTAAATGCTTTAACCAAGGCTGCTGCAAAGTTGCCTTTTAGAACAAAAATTATTAATATTGTTTAAGGATTATGAGTGATGAGAAAAAATCCTTATTAGAGGATATAAAATTAAAAAAAAGAAGCTTAACAGTTTTGAAGTTGAAATTTTCAGCTGGAGAAAATGTGGGTGTAAAAAATATTAGAAATACTAGAAAGGACATAGCAAGACTCCTGACTAAATTAAATAAATTAGCTGCTTAATTATGAAAGTAAAAGTTGAAAATATAATAGATGAGAAAACTTTTAAAGGTGTAGTAACATCTTATAAGCCTCATAAAAAATATAAAAAATATATAACTTCCCATGCTAAATATCTCGTTCATTTTGAAGGGCAAGATTTAAAAATAGGACAAGAAGTTTTAATTGATCAATGTAGACCTATTTCTAAAAGAAAAAGATGGGTATTAAGAAAGGAGGGATCATAAGATGATACAAATGCAAACCAAATTAGTTGCTTGTGATAATTCAGGAGCTAAATCAGTTAGATGTATAAAAGTTTTAGGTGGTAGTAAGCATATGATTACCGGTGTCGGTGATGTTATTGTTGTATCTATTACTAGTGTTATTCCTGGTTCCAAAGTTAAGAAAGGGCAAGTTGCCAAAGGTGTTATTGTTAGGACTAGAAGTAAAGTAGTTCGTCCTGATGGTAGTTTTATCGTATTTGATGATAATGCTATTGTTTTGGTTGATAAAGATAACGAGCCGGTTGCGACTCGTGTATTTGGTCCTATTGCCAGAGAAGTCAGGCATAAAGGTTTTTTAAAAATTGCATCACTTGCGGGGGAGGTTGTATAATGGCAAATAAATTTAAGAAAAATGATCAGGTTTTAGTTATATCTGGTTCAAATAAAGGAAAAAAAGGAAAAATAAAGCTTATATTAAAAGATAAGGTAATTATTGAGGGTGTTAATTTGGCCACTATACATAAAAAGCCAACCTCTGAAACTCCTGGTCAAATTATAAAAGTTGAGAAGCCTATACATATTTCCAACATATCTCATGTTGAAGATGGTAAGCCTTTTAAAGTTAAATTCTCTATAGAATCCGGAGATGGTAAATCTTTTGCTAGAAAAAGCCGCGTTTCCAAGAAAACTAATAAAAAAATAGATTAATTATAAGATGTCACATACTAAAGAGTTATATAACAGTTCGGTAGTAAAAAAACTTCAAGAAGAGTTTTCTTATAAAAATACCATTGAAATTCCTAAGCTTAAATCAGTGTCTTTGAACGTGGGGATCAAAGCTGTTGATAGTGATAATAAATTTTGTGCTTATTTGGAAAATCAATTATCCTTAATTGCTGGACAAAAGGCTCTTTTGACAAAATCAAGAAAATCAATTGCTACTTTTAAATTAAGAGAAGGCATGAATATTGGCTGTAAAGTAACATTGAGAGGTAAAAAAATGTACGAGTTTTTTGATAGATTAGCTTATATCTCTTTACCTAGAATAAGAGATTTTAGAGGTCTTTCTAAAAAAGGCTTTAATCAAAGTGGGCATTATAGTTTTGGAATTAAAGAACATAGTATATTTTTAGAAGTTGATTTAGATAACATTATGAAAACATTTGGAATGAATATTAATGTTATTACTACAGCAAAAACAAAAGAAGAGTCTTTATTTTTGTTAAAAAATCTAAATCTTCCAATAAAATAGTAATTTTAATAATATTATAAAACATGGCCAGAAGCAGTTCGGTTAAAAAAAATATAAGAAGAAAAGATTTGGCAAAGCAATATAAAGGAAGGAGAGATTCTCTTTCTAAAATTGCAAAAGACCAAACCCTTTCTTTTGAGGATAGGTTAAAAGCTCAGACAAAATTATCAGAGCTACCTAGAAATAGTGCGGAGAATCGCTACAGAAACAGATGTAGCTTAACTGGAAGACCTAGGGGTGTTCACAGAAAATTCTCTTTATCTAGAATTTCATTGCGGGACTTAGCCTCTTGGGGGCAAATTCCTGGTTTAGTAAAATCAAGTTGGTAGATAAATGTCAGTAAATCATGCAGTATCAGATTTAGTAGCTATGATCCGTAACGGTTATTTAGCTAAGAGAGGAACTATATCTTCTCCTATATCTAAATTAAGAGAAGATATATTAAAAATCTTAAAGGAGGAAGGTTATATTAGTAGCTATTCCAAATTAGTTAAAGATAAAAAATTTAATATAAATTTAAAATATCATCTTTCTCGTCCAGTAATTAGTGAGATAGAGGTTCTTTCAAAGCCTGGAAAAAGAGTTTATTCAAATGTTAATGATATACCTTTGATTAGAAATGGTCTAGGTGTAATCATAATTTCAACATCTAAAGGTGTTGTTGCTGATAGCGTTGCTCGCACCAATAATGTTGGTGGAGAATTATTATTAAAAGTTTTCTAATATATTTGAAATATGTCAAGAGTTGGTAAATTGCCGGTTGTGATACCAGAGCAAATAAAAATTCAGGTTACTGATAAAGAAGTAAAATTTGATAATGGAAAGCTTAATAGAGTTTACCATGTTCGACCTAATGTTGAGGTGAACTATGCTGATAACCAGATCAAATTAACTGCAAAAAATGGCAATAAATCATATTCGATTGATGTTGGCATGGATAGAAGTAATATTAATAATATTGTTTCTGGAATGATGAAGCCTTTTGAAATTTTACTAGAAGTTAATGGTGTTGGCTATAAAGCTTCAGTAAATCAGAGGATGATAATTTTAACTTTAGGTTATAGCCATGAAATTTTCTATAGCTTACCTGAGGCGGTTACAGCTGTATTTGAAAAACCAAATATTATTAGATTAACTAGTTATGATAAAATATTAGTTGGTCAAGTTGCTTCTGAAATAATTGCTTTTAGAAAACCTGAGCCTTACAAAGGTAAAGGTGTTAAAATTGCAGGAAGTAAAATACTTCGAAAAGAAGGTAAGAAAAAATAATTATTTATAAAATATTATGTCAACAAAATTAGATAGTTTTAATAAAAGAAAAAATAGAGTTAGAAATAAAGTTAAGTCTAGTAATAAATCAAATAATCCTAGAATTACAGTATTTAGATCTAATAAGAACTTTTATGCACAATTAATAGACGATAGTAACGGATCTGTCGTTGCTTCCTATTCTTCATTGTCTGCTAAAGATCAAATTAAAAAAGAACATAAAGGTGTAGATATTGCCTCATTTGTTGGTGAAGGATTTGCTAAGGTTTGTGTAAAAAATAAAATAAAGTCAGTTGTTTTTGATAAAGGTGCCTATCTTTACAATGGTAGAGTAAAATCTTTTGCAGAATCTTGTCGCGCTAATGGTTTAAAATTTTAATAACATATAATTAATATGTCTAACAGGAATAACAATACAGATAAAGAAAATAATAATGATCTCGTTGAGAGATTAGTGCTGGTAAACAAGGTTTCAAAAACAGTTAAAGGTGGTAAGAATTTTTCTTTTGCCGCTCTAGTGATTGTTGGAGATAAAAATGGTCAAGTTGGTTTTGCTAAAGGTAATGCAAAAGAGGTTATGAATGCAAAAAACAAAGCTTTTGAAGCAGCTAAAAAATCCTTAATAAAAATTTCTTTAAAAGAAGGAAGAACTATACATCACGATATAGAAGGTAGATTTTGTGCTGGTAAAGTTTCTCTGAGAACTGCACCTGCTGGTACTGGTGTTATTGCTGGTGGTCCAATGAGAGCTATATTTGAATGTGCTGGCATTAATGATATAGTGGCAAAATCAATTGGTACTTCTAATCCTTATAATATGGTTGCAGCTACTTTTGAGGCTCTTCAGTCTCTTATGTCGCCAAAATTAATAGCAAGCCGTCGCTCGAAAGATGTATCTGAGATTATAAAAAAGAGAAATTTGGCCTTAAATATAAAAACAGAAAATAATTAAAAATGATTATTAGTGAATTATTAAAGAAAAATATATTAATTACTCAAGCTAAAGGGTTCTCTGGTTTAACTAGAATTCAAAAGGCTAATCTTACTGGCTTAGGCCTTAATGGAATAGGTAGTAAATCTAGCTTATTATGCTGTGAAGCCACTTTGGGTATGATTAAAAAAGTTGAGCATTTGATAAAAATATCAGTTAATTAAATAATTATTATGTCTATTCTATTAAATAATATCAATAAAATTAAAAATAATAATCGCAAAAGAATTGGTCGCGGTATAGGATCTGGAACAGGAAAGACTTCTGGCCATGGTGTTAAGGGACAAAAAGCTAGATCTGGAGTTGCTTTGAAATTATTTGAAGGTGGACAGACGCCAATTCATATGAGATTGCCTAAGAAAGGCTTTAGAAGTCACTGTAAAGATTCTTATGAGGTTATTAATATTAAAGATGTTGTTTCTGCTGTTGAAAAAAATAAAATTAGTGCCAAGACAATATCTAAGGAAGAATTATATAAATTTGGTTTAATAAAAAATCAAGATAGCGTGATAAAACTTATAATGAACAATGAAGAGCTAAAGAATAGTTTGAAAAATAGTGACTTAAAAATTCAAGCCGATTTTTATTCTAAGAGCGCTAAGTCTTTTGCTGTTTAATTTTTAATATCAAAATTGATCATTTGCTAATGATCTAATGCCACAATCTATCTTTAATATTTTAAAATTTTTACAGATTCCAAGTGCAAAATAATTCTGATTTAAGAACGAGAATATTATTTACTTTAGCTATATTATTGATATATAGATTTGGTACCTTCGTGCCTATTCCTGGCATAAATAGTGAAATTATTCAGAAATTTTTTACCTCAGAAGGCTCTAATATCTTTGGTATGATTAATCTTTTTTCGGGTGGAGCTCTTGAGAGGATGAGTATATTTGCACTAAATATTATGCCATACATTACTGCATCTATTATCATGCAGCTACTTACCTCAATGAATAAAAATTTAGCAGCCTTAAAGAAAGAGGGTGAATATGGTCAAGCTAAGATTAATCAATATATTCGTTATTTTACAATTTTATTGTCATTTTTTCAATCTATGGGGGTGTATTATGCGCTTTCCAGTATTGATAATAATGCCTTTATAACTGATTCCAATATATTTATGTGGACAACTTGCGTAAGTCTTGTTGGTGGAACAGTGATGTTAATGTGGTTTGGTGAAAAAATCACCGCTTCTGGAATAGGAAATGGTATATCCTTAATTATATTTGTTGGTATTGTCTCATCTTTACCTGCGACTTTCTCTCAAATTCTAGATTTATCAAGAAGTGGAGTATATTCCTGGATATTTGTTGTATTATTCTTTGCGGCTTTTGTTGGCTTTATTGCTGCTATCTCATTTATGGAGAGGACGTACAGAAATATTAAAATTCAATATCCTAATAAGGCTATGATGAAAGTGTCTGGCATGAAGGATTCTTCCTTTTTGCCTTTAAAGGTTAATATTGCTGGAGTAATACCTCCTATTTTTGCCAGTTCAATTTTAATGTTTCCTGCTGCTATTACTCAATTTGTTGGTGATGGCGATGGTGGAGGTGAGTTAATTTCTTTATTTAGAAGAGGTGGTCCGCTTTATTTAGTGGTTTTTGCCTTTTTGATTATATTTTTCTCATTTTTTTATTCAGCAATTATTTTTAACACTAAAGATGTTGCTGCAAATTTAAAAAAGAGTAATTGCTTTATTCTTGGAATTAGACCTGGTGATGGAACTTCGTCATATTTAGATGCTGTAATATTAAGATTAACATGTGTAGGTGGGTTATATTTGGTGGCAGTATGTATTATTCCTGAAATTTTAGTAACAAAATATTCTATGCCTTTATATATTGGTGGAACAGGGGTGTTAATTATGGTTAATGTAATATTGGATTTAATCAATCAGATACAGTCACATTTATTTTCTGGAAAATATAATTCAGCAGGTAAAAAAAGACGAGTTAGAATGAGGGCTAGATAATATATGTTAAATATAATTTTTTTAGGAGCTCCAGGATCAGGAAAAGGCACTCAAGCAAATATTTTATCTAAAAGTATTAATATTCCAACCATATCTACTGGTGATATTCTAAGATTTGAAGTGAAGAACGCTAGTAAAATTGGTCTTTTAGCTAAGAATTATATGGATAAAGGTTCTCTTGTCCCAGATGAAGTTGTGATTGATATTATAAAGAAACGTATTTTACAAAATGATTGTGATAAAGGTTTTATTTTAGATGGATTTCCGAGAAATATTTCTCAAGCTATTTCTTTGGAGCAAAATTTATTAGAAATAAATAAATCTATTTCATCTGTAATAAATTTAGAAGTTTTAGATGATGTTATAGTAAAAAGAATCATGGGCAGATTTTCTTGTAAGAATTGCGCTGCTTTATATAATAAATTTTTTCATAATGTAAAAAAAGAAGGAGTTTGTGATCAGTGTGGATCAGATAGTTTTATCAGTAGATCTGATGATAATGAAGAGGCTATTATTAATAGATTAGGAATTTATCATAATGATACAGAGAAACTAATTGAGTTCTATTCAAAAAAAGACTTGATTTATAAGGTGGATGGTTTAAAACCTATAGACCAAGTGAAAAAGGATATTAAGGATAATGTTATGTTATCCATTAATAATGTTAATAACAATTAATTATAGGAGATTATTTTGGCTAGGATAGCTGGTGTCAATATTCCAAAAGAAAAAAGATTTGTCATATCATTAATGTATATTCATGGTATTGGTAAAACTCGAGCAAATAATATTTGTAAAAAATTAAAAATTAATTTAGCAACAAGAACTGCTGATGTAACTGAATCAAAACTTGCTGATGTCAGGAGTTATATAAGCAAAGAATATCCTGTTATAGAAGGTGATCTTAGGCGTCAAAAATCTTCAGATATCAAGAGACTTACAGATCTTGGTTGTTATCGCGGTATCAGGCATGTAAAAAGACTTCCTGTTAGGGGTCAGAGAACACATACCAATGCTAGAATGCGTAAAGGAAAAGCTATTGCTATAGCTGGAAAGAAAAAAATTACTAAATAAATAATTCAAGTATATGGCTAAATATAGTACTAAAAAGGTAAGTAAGAAAAAAAGAACGGTTGTAAGTGGTATCGTAAAAGTATGCGCTACTTTTAATAATACCATTATTTCTATAACTGATTTAAAAGGAGATTCATTATGCTGGTCTTCTGCTGGTAAAAATGGCTTTAAAGGTTCCAGAAAATCTACTCCTTATGCCGCACAAGTTGCTACTCAAGAAGCTATTGATAGTGCTGCGGTTTTTGGCTTACAGACAGTTTCTGTTGAAATATCTGGTCCGGGAGTTGGTAGAGAGGCGTCTTTAAGAGCTCTACAGGCTTCTGATATTAGTGTTACGACTATCACTGATAAAACTCATCATCCTCATAATGGGTGTAGACCTCCAAAAAGAAGAAGAGTTTAAATTTTATTAATAATTATAAATTAATTTAGGTTATATATGTCTATATTAAAAGAAAGCTGGCAGTTATTGTCAAAACCAACAAATATTAAAGTAAAAGATGGAGTAAATCCAGATAATCATGCTACAATAATCATGGAGCCATTTGAGAGGGGATATGGCAATACTATTGGAAATTCACTTAGACGAGTTTTATTGTCATCTATAACAGGCTTTGCCGTTACCTCTATTAAGATAGAAGGCGTTTTACATGAATATGGCGTTATAGAAGGTGTTAAGGAAGATGTTTCTGAAATTATCATGAATATTAAAACATTAGCAATCTCAAAAGAAGATTCTTCTCCTGCCACCTTAAGACTAACATCTAATAAAGAGGGCATTTTATTGGCTGGATCAATAAAGGCGTCTGAAGGAGTTGAAATCCTTAATAAGGATGCTATAATATGTACCTTATCAAAAGGTGCAAAAATTGATATTCAAATGAATGTTCAATGTGGTAAAGGTTATGTTGTTGCATCTTCTTTAGAGCAAGATGACAATGAGGTGGGAAGAGTTGCAATTGATGCTATGTTTAGCCCGGTAAGACGAGTTGCATATAAAGTTGATAATGCAAGGGTAGGTCAAATTACTGATTATGATAAACTTATTTTAGAAATAGAAACAAATGGAACTATAACTCCTAGAGACTCTCTAGCTGTTGCTTCTAAGATTATCCAAGATCAGATGCAAGTATTTATTCATTTTGATGCTGATGATATTGCTGATGCTCAACAGGATGCTGTTGATGAGCCTGAATTTAATAAAAATCTATTAAAAAGCATAGATGAATTAGAATTGTCGGTTAGATCTTACAATTGTTTAAAAAATGAGAGAATTTCTTATGTTGGTGATTTAGCCGTGAAGACTGAATCAGAGATGTTAAAAACCTCAAATTTTGGTAGAAAATCACTTAATGAATTAAGGGATAATTTAAAAAATATGGGATTATCATTTGGTATGAAAATCGCTAGTTGGCCGCCAGAAAATATTGAGGAATTATCTAGAATGAAAAATAAAGATTTTTAATATATAAGCATGAAACATAAAATAAAAGGTAGAAAACTTAATAGAACTAGCTCTCACAGGAAGGCATTATTAATTAATCTTTCCAGTGCTCTAGTGAGGCATGAAATGATAAGAACTACTTTGCCAAAAGCAAAAGAATTGAGACCTTTCATTGAAAAATTGTTAACAATATCAAAAATTGATAATTTATCAAATCGTAGAAAATTAATATCAGTAATAAAAGATAAAGATTTAATTAAGAAATTATTTAGTGATATTGGCTCTCGCATAAAGAATAGAAATGGCGGTTATACTAGGATTATGCATTGTGGGTTTAGGGCTGGAGATAAAGCTCCTATGGCAATAATAGAATTAGTTGATAGAAATATCTCTGACGATAAATCAAATAAAGCTGCTAATGATTCAAAAAATGCTAAAAAAACTGTAAAAGCTAAGGCTTCAAAAGAAGATAATGATTCTAATGTTAAAAAAGATAAGGTTATTAAGGCTCCTGCAGAAAATGAGTCTGCTGTTACAAAACCTGCTATTACAAAGAGTGATGCTAAGGTTAAAAAATCTGATGCAAACATTAAAAAAGATGATGTTGCTGATACATCTAAAGTAGATGATAATAACTAATTAATTAATTAATGATATTATAATTATGGCTAATTTAATTCAAGAATTTGAAAATAAACAATTAGAAACAATAAGACAAAATAGGGCTGAATCAAAGAATTTTGATGTTAGTTTTAAAGTTGGCGATAGTGTTAAGGTGCAATATAAAATTAGTGAAGGTGGTAATACTAGATTACAAGCTTTTATAGGTGTTGTTATTGCAAGAGCTAAGAATAGTAATCATTATAGCGCTACATTTACTGTTAGAAAAATGAGTTCTGGTATTGGTGTTGAAAGAACTTTTACCATTAATTCTCCTTTAATTTCCTCCATAGAGATAACCAAAAAAGGTATCGTAAGAAGATCAAAGCTTTATTATTTGAGAAGCTTAACCGGTAAGGCTGCTAGAATTAGAGAGAAGTTGGATTTCTTAACTAAAAAGAAATCATCATCATAAAATTTTCTTGAATTAGTACTTGCTATTATTTTTGGTAAATTAATAACTGTATTTTTTTAAATTAATTTATTAAATTTATATTAAATATCCTTGCTTTCAATACCTTCTAAAACTAATCTTATGCTAAAGTTCATTTTTAATAGTTTGTATTGTAAAATATTTTTTGAATAAAAATTACAAAAATTTTTGTTAAAATATGAGTATATAATATATAGTAACTAATAAATAATTATGTTTTTTAAAGGCTTATCTAGCTGTCTATTAATTCTTATTACTCTTCTTCATATCTGTTCTTGCTCATTAACTGGTACTGGTAACGTAAATTCTAGCAATGCTAAATTATTGATTCATGAATCTTTGAGTGAAAATAAATCATTTACCTTTATTGTTAGTGATAAATTCTTAAAAGACAATAAATCTACTCCTGATAAAGAATATTTAAATATGAGTAAATCGGAAGCTAAGTTATTAAAAAAACTATTAAAAGATAATAATTATTGTATTAATAATAAAGATGTATTATTATTTGAAATAATATCTAGGCAAGAAAAAATCTATGATGTTACTTTTTCTGGACTTATTGAGCAGCAATATAATGCTAAATCTTTAACGCCAGTAACTTACTTTGGCAAATGTTTGTAAAATCCATAATATATGTTTGATATGTTAACTTTCTTCACGCTTAGAACCATAATGGTTTTATTTTCTACAACTATTTCAATTTTATTGGTAATGCTAGTTACTAATATAATTACGGTTGACGAGGTTATTACAATATTAAATTTATCAGAGGATTCAGCAAATGCTTTTAGAAGAATTATTGAGAGATTTCAAGAAGTTGCTGGTAATATTTTAGATATTCTCTCTAAGTTGTTAAATAAATTATTTAGCTGGAGTGGTGTTGATGTTGATTTGTCAGAAATTAAAGTTGATGTTAATGAGGTTGATGAGGCTTCTCCTGAAAAATAATCCGAATGTTTTTAAGAATTACCGCATTTGTTAATATATTTAGAATATTTTTATTCTTTTTAGCGGCTTTGTTCCTATTTTTTTTTAATAAAAGTAAGGCTATTTATCTTTTTTTAAGATTATCTGGTCCTTCATTTATGAAGCTTGGACAGCTGCTTGCCGTTAGACCAGATTTAGTTGGCGATGAGATTTCTCAAAAATTATCTGTATTTCACGATAAAATTCCTCCATTTTCTTGTAAAAAAGCTAAAAAAATTATATCTAAAGAAATAAAGCGAAATATCAGTGATGTTTTTTTAGAATTTTCAGACTCTCCTGTTGCCAGCGCTTCTATTGCTCAAGTTTATAAATGTAAAACATTCGATAAGAAATGGGTTGCGTTAAAGATTTTGCGCCCCAATATTGCTAAAATTATTAGAAGGGATATAATTTCCTTAAGAATAATTGCTTTATTATTTTGGTTATTTTCAAGATATTATTATAAAAAAATTCATGATATTATTAATGTTTTAGAATTTTGCACTAATTATGAATTAGATTTACTTAACGAAGCTGCTGCTTCTGCTCAAATCAAGGATAATTTAATTGATTGTAAGGGTGTTTACATTCCTGATATTTATTGGAATCTTACTACAAGTAAAATAATGATAACTTCTTGGGTTGACGGAATCCCTCTTTCAGATAAAAAGAGAATAAATAATAGCAAAATTAATAAAATAAAAGCAGCTCAGAATTTAGTTACAGGATATTTAAATCAAGTTTATAGAGATGGTTTTTTTCATGGAGATATGCATCCAGGGAATTTATTCTTAATGAAAGATGCAAGAATTGCTATGGTTGATTATGGTATTGTTGGCATCATTAACAAGAGAACCCGTATAGCTATTGCTAGAATTTTGGATGGCTATTCTAAGAGGGATTATATGGCGGTAGCACAGGCTCATTTGCAAGGCAATCTAATTCCAAAAGATACTAATATTAATGAATTTGCGCTTGATTGTAGAATTATAGGGGAAACCTTAGTTGGAAAGTCTATTAACGAAACTTCTTTTGCTGATTTATTAGCAAAGTTATTGAAAATGACAAGAAAATATAATACAGCAACCAATCCTGAATTGTTATTGCTGCAAAAAACAATAATGTTAGTTGAGGGGGTGGGGCTATCTTTAGATAATAATCTTAATATTTGGGATGTAGCAAAGCCCTGGGTTAATAAATGGGCAAAGGTAAATATGGGTCTTGATGCAAAAATAAGAGATTATTCTTTGGATTTTATGGATAAAATATGTGACTTATCAGATTTAGTTAAAAATAATTTTGAATCTAATCAAAATAATAATTACTTAATCAATAAAATTAACAATATGCATAAAAGAGAATTATTTTGGCAAATATTTGGCTTGACATCTTTCGCTTTATCGTTAACATTGCTGCTGCTTAGGACATAGCTATATTGTATTTCTTATTAATTCCTATCTATACTTAACATGAAATTAACTTTTTTGAAGTCAAAAATACATAGAGCAAAAGTAACAAAGGCTGATTTACATTATGAAGGATCTATTTCTGTGGATGAAGAATTACTAGAGCAGGCAAATATATTTCCAGGAGAGCAGGTGGATGTTTTAAATATTAATAATGGTGAAAGATTTACAACTTATGCTATTAAGGCCCCAAAAGGAAGTGGTGAGATACAAATTAATGGCGCAGCTGCAAGAAGATCTTATGAAGGTGATCTTATTATTATTTGTTCATATTGTATCTTGGCTGAATCTGAAGTGACCGATCATAAATCCAGAGTTGTTTTGGTTGATGCCAATAATAGAGTTGTTGGTAAAGAATAAATTTATAAAATTGTTAATTTTGGTTGATAATTAAATTAATTACTACTATTCTTAATATTATACCAAAATCTATTTTTAAGATGATTAAAATCATGAAAATCCTCGTTTTTTAATTTTTATCTAAAAATATTTTGTCTGTACCATTCATTGAGGATGGACTTTGGTATTAGTGTTAAAAGTGATATAGTAAGAGATTTTAAATAAGAAAATCAAAAAACTTATTGGCCTATTGTTATGGGTAGAAAGCTTGTTTTTCTTTTAAAGTATATTATTGTTATTCAAAGGTTAACTTTGATTACTTTTCTTAAAAAGGGGGTGTAGCTCAGCTGGTTAGAGCGCCTGCCTGTCACGCAGGAGGCCGCGGGTTCGAGTCCCGTCACTCCCGCCACTCTTTTTAACGATAAATTTCTGATATTATTTGCTGGAGATGGGAAGTAATATCAAGCCCCACCTTTAATGAATGATCCATTTTAAGCATAGAAACCGATGCTGTCATTATTCTTTTATCTACCTTTTGGAGGCTGCTGCATCAAGTTGGACGCTAGTAGGGGTTCGGACTTTCCTTCCTCCTATTCTTTTGTTGAGGAGGGTGTGGTATCATTGCTCTTGCGGTTTCTGAATGATGAGGAAAAGTAAGTGCTTCAGGATTGTTAAGTTGAGGTAAAGCTCGTATTAATAAAACAATCCCTCTATTTGTGTAATCATTATTAATAGGATGATCGTGAGGATAATTTAATGAATGATATAACTAAATATTTTAGATAAAAATTATAAAAGAGAGTCATAATATGTTCATATTTCGCGAGGCTTTTTGTGATTTTAAGCAAAAAATATAAAGTTAGATTATTTATTATTTTAACCCATTTTAAAGATGGGATTTGGTATAAGATATGGTGGAAATAAAGACATATGATCTAGGTTAAGTCTGTTAAATCCTGCTTCTAGACTTTCTTTTCTTTCCTTTTTCCGTCGTGCTTCCGCTACTTCTTCTGGTCTTGTTTTTTTGTGTAATGCCTTATTATGGTCGGTATTATCTCCCCTTTTTCTTTTTGATGGCTGAGAAAAAGTGGGTTGCCCCTTGCTTTCTAGCGATACTTCAATTTTTGATAATTCCTCAGTTGAACTGTTTTTTAATTGCCTAATTATGTTTTCTAGTCTGATTATGTTATTTGACTCTCTTGACGTAATTTTTATTTATTAATATAGTTTAAATAGATAGAATTTATCACTGTTGGAGTGGTGTAGGGTGGTGGGTGATGACAGGGTCGAACTGCCGACCTCCTCGGTGTAAACGAGATGCTCTACCAACTGAGCTAATCACCCTAAATTTTTTTAAATCAAAATAGAGAATTTTAATTTATTAGGCTAGTTTTATAGCTAGATCTTATAAATAAGTATATTAAGTCTAGTGTAATTATTATTCGCGGGTATTAATTTATGGATCCAGTAAGGAAAATACTTTGACTTAATTGCTCAAGATGAAAATTTTTGAACTTAAGCAATTAATCAAATTTAACCAAATATAAATATGTGATTAAATATAAAAAACTAGCTATTAACTGTGTCTTTTAATGCTTTACCTGGAGTAAATTTAACTCTAGTTGAAGCTGAAATTTGAATTTCTGCACCAGTTTGTGGGTTGCGACCTTTTCTAGCAGCAGTTTGAATAGTTTTGAAAGTTCCAAAACCTATTAAAGTAACTGAAGCTCCAGAATTTAGGGCGCCAGAAATAGCTTGTAAAGTTGCTTCTAAAGATGCGCCGGCATCTTTTTTAGATGAACCAGTTATATTTGCAATTTCGTTAATTAAATCTGTTTTATGCATTTTTATTTTTAAAAAATAGTTAGTAATGATTAGGCTAATTTTGTAAAAAATTTGCCATAAAGCTAGCAAATAACTCGCTTGCAGTAAGTATTTTATTATAAAGTAAATATTAAATCAACAAAATTATTCATTTTTTTATACTTTTATTGTGTTTTTTTAATAAATTATTGTTTTTTTGTTATTTATAGCTGAGTATATTGCCTTGCAAGCCAATAAAATCAAGGCTTTGGTCTGTATTCTCTTTTTTTATGCTTTCAACCAGTTGAAAGTCATATGATAGCCCAATTAGTGTAATATTTTGATTATTTTGTTTAATTTTATGTATTTTTCGATCGTAGAATCCTCCTCCCATGCCAATTCTGTTACCAAATTTATCACATGCTACAAGAGGTATAAATATAATTTCTGGGTCAAGTGTTTCCGTATTTTCTTCTGGTTCTAAAATATTTGTATATTTATGATGTCGACATAAATTGTCTCCAATTTTATATCTTTTAAATTGCATTGAGTAATCTTTGATGTTTATTTTTGGAATGCAGATATTATTATTTTTTAAATCTGAGATAAAATAATGCATTAAGAATGTTGTGTCAACTTCGTTATTGGAGCTTAAATATAAGCCAATAACCTTATTTTGCAGATCCGGTATATTTACTAGAAGATTTTTTATAAGATTTTTGCTGATCTGACTGGATTGCTTGATGACTTGTTGTTTGGTTAATAGATTTCTTTTATTTTTGATTATTTTGCGAATTTCTTTCTTATCCATGTCTTGGCTTATTTTTTATAATTTTGCCTGAAAATCATTAATAATACCAAATCCCAACTTTAATAAATGATATAACAAAATATTTTTTAGATAAAAATTATAAAAAATTTGTCTGTAATATGCTCATATTTCACAAGGTTTTTTGTAAATTTTTATCAAAAAATATGACGTTAGATTATTTATTATTTTAACTATTTTAAAGATGGTATAAGGTTAAAATGTTATTATATTGTTACCGTCAAAGGGATGGGCTAGTATGTCTACTTGAATCCTTAGATCAAATAGGTGGATACGAACGGTAATGAAGCCACAGCTCCAACAGAGGCCGCTTTCCAAGCTGAAAAATTATTGGGTTCAAAGAGTTTTCAGCCCTGTCCTCTTTGACAGAGGTTTGATTCTAACCTTTTTGAATTTTATTTGCAAGTTTTTCTATATATATAGCGACATCTTCTATATTCTTAGTTAATATTTTAGCTATATGTTGATCATTTTGTGAACCTATATCATTTATTGACGACTCTTCTTGTTTGTTTGAGGTAATTTTTGTGCTCTTTAGGGTTTCTAATTCTTCTTCGGTCATTATGGCACATAACATTAAAATGGTTTTTTCTTCTGCGTCTCTTATTTTAACTGATAATTCATTTACTCTTTGATTTAATTTTTTAGCAAGGTTTGATATTTTGTTTTTTTCTGACTCTTGACAGTTTATCGTGTATTTTGATTTTCCAACGTATAATTCTAATGTCGACATAATTAACTATTAATTGTTTTTTTAATTGATGTTAGTTCATTTTTAATTTCGTTAATGATTATTTTGCTATTTTTCTTGATATTGTCAATATCGTTGTTTAGATGTTCTACTTTATGAGTTAAGTCTAAATTTTCTTGTTTTATCTTTTTTATTTCAGACTGATTATTATTTTGCTCAAATTGATTAGATGACTTGTTGTCAATGGCATTTTCTAGGTTTTTTAATGCCGTGGCTAATCTTTGATTGACTGATTGTAGTTGTTGCTTTTGCTCTTGATTCATTTTAACTTCTATAATCTTTATTAATTTTAATATATTGCTCAGTTAGGTCGCATGTCCAAACTGTAAATTGGTTATTATATTTTCCAATGTTTATTTCAATTTTGATATTTTCACCCTTTAGATAGTTATGGACATTATCCTCATTATAATCTAGGGCTAATTGGCCATTATTTACTATGTCAAATTCTCCAATTTTGATCTGAAGCTGTTCTTGCATTATTGTTTCTTGACTTTTTCCTATAGCCATAACTATTCTTCCCCAGTTGGGATCGGCTCCTGCTATCGCTGTTTTAACTAATGGAGAATTGGCAATGTGAAAAGCAATATTTTTAGCTGATTCTTTTGTTTTACTGCCTTGTACTGTTATTTCTATTAGTTTTGTGGCTCCTTCGCCATCTCGAACAATTTTTTTAGCTAAATCTAGCATTAATTCTTCTAATTTTTGTTTAAAATCATCTAATTCCTCAGAGTGGTAATCATTTATTTCTTTATTATTGACGGTTTTAGTAGCAAAAATCATCACGGTATCATTGGTTGATTGATCGCTATCTACTGTAATTGCATTAAATGTCCTGCTATTGATGTCTGTTAATATTTCTTGTAATATTTTATAATTAATATTGGCATCGGTGAATATATAAGCAAGCATAGTTGCCATGTTAGGAGCAATCATTCCTGATCCCTTGGCTATACCGTTAATTTTAACTTCTATATTATTGATTTTTGCTATTTTTGAGCTATATTTTTCTACTAGATCAGTCGTTGTTATGGCTTTTGCAGCTTTTATCCAATTTTCTTGATTATTTTCTTTTAAATTATCAGCAATGCTTGGTAATTGATTGGTTATTTTTTGGTCCTCTAATATTTCTCCTATTACGCCAGTAGATGACATAAAGATAGATTCCTTTTTGCAATTAAAAATTTCTGATATTTTTGTAACTACACGCTGTAAAGATTTATCACCTTCTTTTCCGGTGAAAGAATTAGCGTTTCCCGAATTAACAATTAATCCTAAAGCCTTACCTTTTTTGATATTTTCTTTACCCCAATTTACAGGTGCTGCCGTAAATGAAGATCTTGCAAATAAAGCGGCAACTTCCGCTTCATTGTCAAATTTAATTAACAGAACATCATCTCGATCTTTATATTTAATGTTGCAACAAGAGGTTGCTAGTTTTATTCCCTTAATAGTAAACATATTTATATCTTATTATCGATTCCTATTATTTCTTTAACGTTTTTAAATCCGTCTCTTTTTATTATATAATCTAATTCTTTTTTTATTTTTTCAACAATATAAATGCCATTGTATATTAATGAACTATAAATTTGCACTAAGGAAGCGCCTAGTCGCATTTTTTGATATATATCTTGAGCATTTTCCATCCCTCCAACGCCTATTATTGGAATTTTACCCTTGGTTTCTTGATAAAATAAAGATAATATTTGATTTGATTTATCAAATAATGGCTTTCCACTTAATCCTCCAGACTCTTGCTTAAAGTCACTTTTTAAATTTAGATCTCTGTCAATAGTTGTATTGCTGATAATTACCCCATCAATTTTTTCTTTTAATGTTATTTGGGCAATTTCTTTGATTTCTGCTCTGTTTAGATCCGGAGCTATTTTTAATAATATTGGTATTTTTTTATTGTATGTTTGCTGCAAAATTGCTTTTTTTTGCATTATTTGCTTGAGGAATACTGCTAGTTGATCTGCTTCTTGTAACTTTCTTAGATTTTTTGTATTGGGAGATGATATATTTATAGTAATATATGAAGAAAAATTATAAGTTTTTTCTAAGCATATTAAGTAATCGTCAATTTCATTTTTTGTATCTTTATTTTTACCAATATTAGAGCCAAGAATTTGTTTAGAATTTTTTTTATGAATAATATTTTTGGTAAAATAATCTATACCTTTATTATTAAACCCCATGCGATTTATTATAGCCCTATCTTTTGTTAATCTGAATAATCGTGGTTTTGAATTTCCTTTTTGTGCTTTAGGGGTTACGGTTCCGCATTCTATAAAGCCAAAACTATAATTATTAAGCTCGTTAAATATTTCGGCATTTTTATCATATCCAGCCGCAAGGCCTATTGGGTTGGTAAAATTTATGTTAAATATTGTACTGCTCAGGCTTTTATAATTTATTATTTTCTTTTTTGGTAATAAATTGTGTTTTAATATAGATACCGATAGATTATGAGAGGTTTCAGCATTTAAACAAAATAATAATGGTCTGATAAATTTATAAAAATTCATTTTTTTTGATGTTTAATTCCTAGAAATAAAATAGTTATAATAGAGCATATTATAATAATAAATTCACTAAATCTAGTAAATATTATATTATTCTTTATATTTTTATTCTCTATATAATTAAATTTTTGTATAGAGGGCTTCTGTTGTGCAGCTTTTGATTTAATAATCTGGTTATTAATTATTTTATTTTTATTAATTAACGAATTATTATTTATCGTTTTAGCAATATAGAAGAAGGGCAGGGCTAGTAATATTATCAAGGCGTAAATGGATAATGTTTTTATATTATATTTTTTAATTAAGGTTAATTTTTTTTTGTTACAGATAATTAAAAAAGATATAGTAATTGAATATAATATAAATACTATAGTTAGTTCTTTTGACAATATTAAACTGTTAATAGAGGTAATGAATAAGAATATTGTGACTAAATTGGCAATATTTACTAATATTACTATATTTAATCTTGATTGCTTTTTAGAAAATATTGCAAATAGATTAAGGGTTAATATAGTTAATATTGTAAATGATAATAACATTAGGCTCTTAGTAATTCATTAATTCCGGTTTTAGATCTTGTTCTTGCGTCAACTCTTTTTACTATAATAGCAGCATATAGAGATGGATCTTGAGGATTTTTTCCAGCAATATTTCCTGACACCACAACTGAATAGGATGGTACTTTTCCATAAAATATTTCACCGCTGGCTCTATCAATTATTTTGGTTGAAGATCCGATATAGACACCCATTGATATTACTGATCCTTCTTCCACTATAACTCCTTCAGCAATTTCACTTCTTGCTCCGATAAAGCAATTGTCTTCAATAATAACCGGTTTTGCATTTAAGGGCTCTAATACTCCTCCAATTCCAGTTCCACCTGAAATATGGCAATTTTTCCCTATTTGAGCGCAAGATCCAACTGTAGCCCAGGTATCTATCATTGTCCCTTCATCTATATAGGCGCCAATATTAACGAAGGAGGGCATTAATACTACATTTTTTGCTATATAGGCACTATGTCTTACTACAGCACCTGGAACTGCTCTGAAGCCGGCATTTTGAAAATCATCTTTACTCCAATTGGCAAATTTTAAGGGTACTTTGTCAAAATAATTAGCGCAGTTATTTTCTCCAGAGCTGATTAAAGAATTTTCATTTAATCTAAATGATAATAATATGGCTTTTTTAATCCAGTCATTTACTTGCCAGCTATTATTTACTTTTTCACTTATTCTTATTAAGCCCTGATTGAGTTGATTAAGTGTTTCTGTGACCGCCTCTTTTACCTCTCCTTTTGTTGAAGAATTGATATTTTCCTTATCATTAAAGGCGTTTTGTATGATAATTTGTAATTCTGACATATTTTTGGTAGTTAAAAAATTAATATTAATCTAATTAATAGATAATTCGTAGCTCTATATAACTTTTACAAAAAATTATGAAATAAGTTATAAAATATAGCTATTGTTATAGCTTATTTTTTATGATGATTTATCTAAAAAATATTTTTTTGAAAGTGGATTTTAATATAATACTATATTTATGAGCTTTTCTAAATCAAGCTTTTATTTATATTTTATAAATCCTATTAAATTTCTTGACTTATAAAAATATACAATCTATCATTCTTCTTCCTTACTGACATCTAGCAGGTGAGGTAAATAAATTTTTGTCAAAAATAATTAAAATTATTGTTAATTTAATTTTGCTCAAGATAGCCAAAGTAATAAATTTAGATTTTTATTATTTTATTTCTTGACTTAACATAAATGTTGTTTTATTATTTTTGTCCTTTGTCTTAACAATCACATTTGTTTAAGCGCAAAGAATTAGTTGTTTTAAATTGTAAATATTAGATTATATCAAGTGCGAAATAAAGGCGATAGTGCTTAAATTAATTTACTATCTTCTTTATTTTCGAGTTTTCGTCAATAAAAAGATTAGTCAAATCAAATTCTTAAATTTGAGAGTTTGATCCTGGCTCAGAACGAACGCTGGTGGTATGCTTAACACATGCAAGTCGAACGGACTCTTTTAAGTTTACTTAGAAGCAAGTTAGTGGCAAACGGGTGAGGAATACATAGGAATCTACCTAGCAGTATGGAATAACCCTGGGAAACCAGAGCTAATACCATATATTACCGGTTTACCGGGAAAGATTTATCGCTGTTAGATGAGCCTGTGCCGGATTAGCTTGTTGGTAGGGTAATGGCCTACCAAGGCAACGATCCGTAGCTGGTCTGAGAGGATGATCAGCCACACTGGGACTGAGACACGGCCCAGACTCCTACGGGAGGCAGCAGTGGGGAATATTGGACAATGGGCGCAAGCCTGAT
>CAJQHT010000042.1 GCA_905478245.1 uncultured Rickettsiales bacterium
ACAGGCAAAATATTTTTTAGATAAAAATTATAAAAGAGAGTCGTCAGTATGTACATATTTTAACGAGGCTTTTTATGATTTTAATCAAAAAATATAAAGTTAGATTATTTATTATTTTAACCCATTTAAAGATGGGAATTGGTATTATAGCTAGTTTTTTCTTGATTAATTCGTGCAAATAATATAAGCTTAAATAAAATTTATTATTAATCAATTATTATATTTTACAGCAATGTCAAACAAGGTAATTCCAGCATTACAAGAAGGCTCAAGAGCTTGGTGCCAACAGCTAACCTATGAAATTTTACAAAATTATGCCAAAACCTATTACGGTAGAAAGCCTAAAGAAACCGTAGAAAAATCCGTAAGAACTTATTTTGGCGATAAAGTTTATTATATTTTAGTTGGCTTAATCACCACTAATGTTAGCGGCTGGTATGATAAAAACTTTGATGAAGGTTGTGGTGTAAATATCACCACAAATCTAAGAGACAGAATCAAAAAAGAAGCTCGGGAAGCTATTCATAAACAAAAAATTATCTTTGAAAAAATCTCTTTATTTGGTTTAGTAAAAAAATTAAGATTAATAGATAATTACGAGGATATATTAGTGGATAACGATGTCATTGAAACAGTTCTAAATAACGCGGTTCATAGAGTAAAAACATCTAAATAAACGGATAAATGCCAGAATTACCAGAAGTTGAAACCATAAAAACAGCATTACAGCAAAATGTCATCAATAAAACAATCAGCCAAATTAAGCTTTCTGATAAAAATTTACGCTTTGCTTACCCGTTAAATTTTAATCAAGATTTAACAAATAGCACTATAAAAAATATCAATAGAAGAGCTCGTTACTTATTGATTGAGCTAGATAATGGCAAAACTCTAATAATTCATCTTGGCATGAGTGGTAAGTTAAATTATTTCAATAAATACCCTATAAATCCTCAAAAACACGATCATATCTCAATAAAGTTTGACGATAATAGCTCTTTAATCTATAATGATGTTCGCAGATTTGGCTTTGCTGATTTAACTAACAGTAAGGACATTAATAATCACAAAATGATTAAAAATCTAGGTCCAGAACCACTTTCAGACAATTTTAATTCAAAATATTTAGGCAATATTCTAAAAAATAAAATAATGAATATTAAAACAGCAATGATGGATAATAAAATTGTCGTTGGGGTTGGTAATATTTATATTAATGAATCTTTATTTATAAGCAAAATATCCCCTTTGAGAAATTCTAATAGTTTAAAAGGCAATGAAATAGAAATTTTAATACAGAACATTAAATTAACACTAACCAGGGCTATAGGATCTGGAGGCTCTAGTTTGAAAGATTATGTTAATTTAAATGGAGACATTGGTAAATTTCAGTTTGATTTTAAAGTTTACGCTAGATATAATGAAAAATGTACAATTTGCCACAATATAATTACAAGAATTAAACAAAATGGTCGTTCAACCTTTTACTGCAAAAAATGTCAAAATTAATCAATAAATTCACGGTAAATAAGAAAATATTAACTATTTTTTTAATTTTATTTATCTCTTCATCATGCTCTTCTTCAGTGGATTACCTTCGCAATTCAACAAATAAAAACAAAGACAGAGAAACAGAATATGTTTTTGGAACAAATTACTTACCTTTATTTAAAGATTTTGAGATAATAGAGGAAGAAAGCACTAATTTTGACACTATCTCTGGAAACATCGCAATTTCATCCTATTACTCTAAGGCAAAATTAGTAAAAATTAAAAAATTCTACATGACAATTCTGCCTCAAATGGGCTTCGTTTTAAAGGAAAACATTTCTAATGATAAGCAAGAACATGCTTTATCTTACGTCAGAAATAAAGATAAATTAGAAATATCACTAAAAACAGAAGATGGTGAATTATTGGTAAAATTCTTAATCTCTTCTAGTTAATATTAATATAGGGAAAATGTCTAATTTCTTTGATTTCAAAATTGATAAAAATGGTATAGCTAGATTAACCTTTGATCAAAAAGATGAAAAAGTTAATAAATTAAGCTCTAAGGCCTTATCAGACCTATCAAAAACACTAAAAGAAGCCTCTATAAATAAAAATATTCAAATATTAGTTTTTGACAGTAAAAAGGAAAATATTTTTATTGCCGGGGCTGACATCAATGAAATTAAAGACATCTCAAATGAAGAAAATGCCCTTAAAAAAGTTTCTCAGGGTCAAAATATTTTAAATCAAATTGCAAATTTATCATTTCCAACAATATCTTTTATAAATGGTGCCTGTTTAGGGGGTGGCCTTGAGCTTGCTCTTGCCTGCACCTATCGTATTGCCACCGATAATCCTAAAACCAAATTAGGTCTACCAGAGGTAAATTTAGGCATAATACCAGGCTTTGGAGGAACGCAAAGATTACCCAAGCTTGTTGGATTGCAACATTCCCTAACCATGATCCTATCTGGAAAGGCAATAGACTACAAAAAAGCCTATAAAATTGGTTTAGCCGATGAAATCACCAAAGAAGAATTCGGCAAAGAATGTCTAGATAAATTTATTGAAAAAATCCTATCTCAACCAAAAAGAAATTTATACTTACTAAAAAGGCAAAATAATAAAAGATCCAGATTTACCAAAGAAACAATATTAATGGGTAAATTTTTTATCTATAAAATTGCCAGAAAAAATTTAATTGCCAAAACAAGATCGCATTATCCAGCTCCACTTGCAGCCCTTAAGGTTATTGAAGAAAGCTACGATTTAGCCGATGACAAAATTTTAAAAGGACTAGAAATAGAAGCTCAATATTTTTCCAAATTAGCTAGTAAAGAAGTAGCTAAAAATCTTATATCCTTATTCTTTGCCTCAGAGGAAGTTAAAAAGTTTAAGCCAGATATCAATAAAGCAGAAATTACCAAAGTCAAAAATACCAGCTTAATTGGCGCAGGAATCATGGGTGGTGGCATCGCTTGGCTATTTAGCAATTATAACATTCCTATCAGAATGAAGGATATATCAAATCAAGGAATTGCTCTTGGTTTTAAACAAATTCACAAAATATATTCTCAGCTAAAGAAAATAAGAAAATATAACGATAACGAAATTAATTTAAAAATTAATAATATCACGGCAACTCTTGATTATAGTGGCTTTAAGAATAGCGATTTAATTATTGAAGCTATTATTGAAGACATCAATATTAAAAAATCAACCTTAAAGGAACTTGAAAATCACATTTCAAAAGATGCAATTATTGCCAGCAATACATCTTCTTTATCAATAACTAAAATGGCAGAATCTCTAAAAAATCCAGAAAGATTTATTGGCATGCATTTTTTTAACCCTGTCAATAGAATGCCATTAGTTGAAGTAATAACAGGAGAAAAAACCTCAAAAAAAGCCATAGCAACAATTGTTGAACTATCTAAAAAATTAGGCAAAACCCCAATAATAGTTAAAGATGTTCCTGGCTTTCTAGTTAACAGAATTTTAATACCTTATATCAATGAAGCTGGCCTTTTAATAGAAGAGGGCGCTAATTTAGAATTGGTAGATGAATTAATCTTTGATTTTGGCATGCCCATGGGGCCATTCACCTTAGCTGACGCAGTTGGAATAGATGTCGGCTATAAGGTTGCTAAAATCCTCGAAGAAGGCTATGGAAACAGAATGAAGGTTTGTGATTTATTGGCAGAAATTTATGAAAATAAAGAAATGTGGGGCAAAAAAACTGGCAAAGGTTTCTTTAATTACGATAAAAAAGGCAAAAAAACCACTATAAACAAGGATGTAGCAGAAATTATTAGCAATTCAGCTTTAAAAAAGTCCAAATTCTTCGAAGAAGATGTTATCGATAGATGTATTTTTATTATGATTAATGAAGCCGCAAGATGCTTAGAGGAAAAAGTTGTAAAAAATGCTAAATTCTTAGATATAGCCATGATTATGGGCACTGGATTTCCACCATTTAGAGGTGGATTATTAAAATATGCTGATAATATAGGTATTAAAGAAATATTATCCAGAATGAGAAAATTAAATAAACTCTATGGAAAAAGATTTGAGCCAGCTAATTTACTAGTAAAACTTTCCAAAGAAAATAAAAATTTCTATGAAAATACTCGGAATTGATCCTGGATTAAATAAAACTGGATGGGGATTAATTTCTGTTGAAGGTAACAATATATCATTTATTGACAGCGGAACTATAAAAACCAATGCTAAAGACCCAATTCATAAAAGAATTGTTCATATACATAAAAATATTATTAAAATAATGGAGCAACATAAACCACACCAAGCTGCAATCGAAGAAACCTTCATTAACAACAACCCCATCTCATCTTTAAAGTTAGGACATGCTAGAGGAGTTATCATGCTTAGCCTATCTTTAAATAACAATATTGATATTTTTGAATATTCTGCCACTGCGGTTAAAAAGACAATAACAGGCTTTGGTAGAGCTGATAAAAACCAAATTTCAGTAATGATAAAATATCTTTTACCTAGCTCAAATGCCAAAACCGAAGACGAATCCGACGCCTTAGCTATTGCCATTTGTCATAATAGTCACTCACAATTAATAAATACTCATGAAAAATAAAATAGTCTTTGCCCTTGGTTCAAATTTAGGTGATAGAAAATCTTTCCTAGCGGAAGCTGTCGGCCATTTAAAAACCAAACTACATTTAGAAAATATTAAAACTTCACAAATACTTAAAAATAAAGCCTTATTATTGCCAGATTCACCTCCTGAGTGGGATATGGACTTTTTTAATGTCGCACTCAGTGCTGACATAGATTTGGAAATAAATTCTCCTCTTAAAATATTGAAAATAATAAAAGAAATAGAGGTAAAAATGGGCAGAAGTAACCAAGAAAAATGGAGCCCAAGAGAAATTGACATAGATATCTTAGCAATTGATACTATGCAATTAAATTTTAACGATGAATTGATAATTCCTCATAAAGGATTATTTAGTCGTGAATTCTTTATAAGCAGATTTGGTCAAATTGAACCAGAGCTTCTATATCAATTATCAGCTAAAGTACATGCTAAGGCCTAACATTAAGGAATATAGCGTTTTTGAAGTTTCTAAATTAATAAAAAGATTAATAGAGGATAATCTTGGTTATGTTAAAATTAGAGGAGAGGTTATAGGTTTTAAAAAAGCAAGTTCTGGGCATTGTTATTTCTCCCTAAAGGATGAAAACGCCCTTATTTCCGCTGTCTGCTTCAGAAACGCTATAAGTCAAATCAATTTTAAAATAGAAGATGGCATGGAGGTCTGTGCTTCCGGAAAAGTTACCACCTATGAAGGCAGATCTAACTATCAAATTATAGTTCAAAAAATAGAAATAGCAGGCGAGGGTGCTTTAATAAAAATGATAGAAGAAAGACGTCAAAAACTATTAAAAGAAGGTCTGTTTGAAGAAAAATATAAACAAAAATTACCATTTTGGCCAGATAAAATAGGGGTTATAACCTCAAAAACAGGCGCAGTAATTAAGGACATAATTCACCGAGTAAAACAGAGATTTCCAACTAATATAAAATTATATCCAGCAGCAATGCAGGGCCAAAACTCTGCTTTAGAAATAATTACTGCCATAAAATATTTTAATTCATTAAACAATGATTTAGCTCCAAATATTATTATAATAGCCAGAGGAGGCGGCTCTCTAGAAGATTTATTGCCATTTAATGACGAGGAATTAGTTAGGGCAATATTTGATTCAAAAATACCTATAATTTCTGCCATTGGCCATGAAACAGACAATAGCCTAATTGATTATGTCAGTGACATTAGAGCTCCAACACCAAGTGCTGCTGCCGAAATTGTCACGCCAACATTATCCGATTTAAAACAGATAATTCTTAATTTAGAATCAAGATTAAATAATTATATCAGTAATTTTGTTAAAATCAAAGAGAGGGATTTAATAAATATATCCAAAAATCTTCTTCATCCAAATAAAATATTAGAAAAATATCAAGAACATATTAAAAATCTTGATAAAAGAATGGAATTACTTCTAAAAACAAATTTACTGCAAAAAGAAAATAGCCTAGAAATAGCCTATAAATCATTAATAAAACCAGATCAAATATTAAATAATTATCAAGATAAAATTAATTCACTTTTTGAAAAACTAGACAATAATTTCAATTATAAAATCAATAATTTAAATAATAAAATTAACCTAGCAGACAAATTACTGGAAAGTTATCATTATAAAAAAGTATTAAAACGCGGCTACGCCATTATTAGAAATAAAAATCAAGATATAATCGGTAATATTAAAAAAATAACACAAAATCAAGACATTAACATCGAGCTCAATGGTGGTAAAATTAACGCTATAACAAAGTAAATATCATGAAAACACCCAATTTTTGGCAAAAAATAACAATTATTTCTATTTTATTTTACCCTTTAGCTATAATATATCAGATTTTAGGTATTTTACGTAATTTTTTTATAAAAAAACATAAAATCAACAAGCCTATTTTATGTATTGGTAATCTCACAGCGGGCGGAGCAGGAAAAACACCAACCGCAATTGCTCTTGGTAAAATATTACAAGAAATGAAGATAGATTTCGCTTTTCTGGCTCATGGCTATAAATCTGAAGTAAAGAATTTTACCCTAATTGACAAAGAAAATCAAAAAAACATCTGGTTCGGAGATGAGGCAATTTTGCTAAGTGAAGTAAATGACACATTTATCGCTAAAAGCAGAGTTTTTGCCGCAAAACAAATTGCTAAAATGCCAGAAAAGCAATTAATTATTATGGATGATGGCTTACAAAATAAATCGATCATAAAGGATTGTTCAATCTTAGTTATTGATGGAGCTTATGGTTTTGGCAATAATATGATAATACCATCAGGACCTTTAAGGCAAAATATAAAAACAGCTATAAAAAATATTAATCTTATTATCATAATAGGTGAAGATAAATTTAATTATTCCAAAAGAATTCAAAATGTTAAAATAATAAATTCCAAAATAGAACTTATTAAAAATAAAAAATTAGAAGATAAAAATATTATCGCTTTCTGTGGAATAGGGCGTCCAAATAAATTCTTTGACATTATTAAAAACAATAATTACAATCTAATCGAGCAATTTAGCTTCTCTGATCATTATTTTTACAAAGACAAAGATCTGGAAAAGTTAATTAATCTAGCTCAAGAAAAAAAAGCTATTTTAGTTACAACAAAAAAAGACTTTGTTCGAATAAAGAAAAAATATCAAAATAAAATAGAATATTTAGATATAAAAATGACATTTCATGATACTGATATTAAATACATCAAAAACAATATCTTAAAACCCTTGCTAAAAAAAGAAAAATTTATAAATAAACCAAAATGCTTACAAAATTAAGATATTTCCTAGAATTAATAGCAGTAAAATCCTTATTTATTCTATTCTCAATATTAGGAATTAAAAATTCCGGCAATTTTGGCAGTCTTATTACTCGTTTTATTGGCAAAAAAATAGCAGTAAATAATCTAGCTCGAAACAATCTTAAAGCCGCCTTACCCAATCTTCAAAAACTACAAATTAATCAAATAATAAATGATATGTGGGATAATTTAGGCAGAATCGGTGCTGAATTTACTCATATTTGCAAATTAAGTCAAAAGGAATTAGTAAAATACATTACTATTGATAAAAAAACTGCCAATAACATCAATCACATTAAAAAACATTATAATGGTGGGATTATTATCTCTGCCCATATTGGCAATTGGGAAATTGGTCCAAAATTCTTTCTACATCATGGTATTAAGGTTAAATCTATCTATCGAGAATTAAATAATAGCATGGTTAATGACATTACTGCCAAAGCTAGAAATATTGATTTAATAGCCAAAAATTCACAAGGCAATAAACAAATAATTACAGAGTTAAAAAAAGGTAACTATATCATTATCATGGTTGATCAAAAAATAACCGGAGGATTAGATATTCCATTTTTTCATAAAAATGCTCTAACCTCACCATCACCAGCAAAATTGGCTCTAAAATATAATGTTCCATTAATACCAACCAGAATAATAAGAGATGGTAAAAAATTTAAATTTAACATTGAAATTGATAATATCATTGAGCCAGAAAAAGAAGGTGAAAATAATAGTAAAACAATCTTAAAAATTACTAAAAAACTTAATAAAATAGTTGAATCATGGATCAGGCAGTACCCATCACAATGGTTCTGGGTTCATGATCGCTGGAAAAGATAAAATCAATAATAAGTATTTGCTTTTTAATAATTAAAAATAGACAATATTTTAAAATAATAAAAATAACAATAATTTTCTATGATTAAAAATATTATAAAATCTACTTTAATCGCCATTTTAATTAACTCATGTGCAAATTTTAACAATAAATATGTTACGGTACCAATAAAAAGCACCCCAAGCGGCGCCTCTATTTATATAGACAATAGATACCTTGGCCAAACTCCAACAACAGTTAAACTTGTGCCAGACAGAAACTATCAAGCAACAATCATTAAAAAAGGCTATGGCAGCTCAACTATTGACATGGAAACTTGGTATTCTGTCAGAGGAGGAAGAGGTGGAGATACTACTAGATGTGCTCTTGATGCACTTGGAGTTATGTTAATTATTCCTATTTTTAGTTTCTATTCAGTAAAATGCCGAGATTTCAAAAAATCAGAATATGCAGTCAATATTGGTAATAACGATTATATGGGAAATGAGCAAGATAATAACTATAACAATCGCAGCAATTATCAAAATAATTATCAACAACAAAGAGGTGGAAGAAATTTAAACAATGATCAAGAATATGAATATGTTACACCTCAGCAAAATTCAAATAATCAATATCAGCAAAATAAAGGAACTAAAAATTACTACGGAGGAGAATCAGCTGGATATTACAACAAATATTACAATCAATAATAGTGCTAATTCTTAATTTTTAATTAAGAAATATAACAAAATATTTTACAAAAGAAAATTATTGCATCAGAAGAAAACTGATAATAAAAAACAACAGATCAATTGTAGGGGCAGACCTGAAGTGTCTGCCCATAGAACCAACAAAACCAATATAAATGAAATGACGGATCAATTGTAGGGGCAGACCTGAAGTGTCTGCCCGTAGAACCAACAAAAACATATTCCTACCTTAAGAACGTAGAGCCTTAAGCTTAAGCATCTTTTTTATAAAAAATTACCATGCCGAGCTTAAGGCTCTACGTTCCCAGCGGAAACCAGCTTAAACATCTTTTACAACATAAAATTATTATTCCCGAAGAAAACCAAGGATAAATGAAGTGATATTATCCCATAAGGGTCTTGCCACCTTCACTAACTCCACATGATTTTTTAAATTGATCTATATTTGTTTTCTTCATATCTGTCAACTCCTTACCATCTGGACCATAAAATTTAATTGTACCCATCTCACCAAATTCTTTTTCAAATCTATCTATAATATCCTTAAATCTAACTTGACTCCTTTGCTTGTCAGCATCATCTAAAATGGAATCATTTTTCATGGCACTAATTCGTGGTTTCTTTACCTGTAATCTTATTTTAAAATCTTCACCAACATCTAAATCTAAAAAAGCATCCTTTGTATTAAAAGTAATTACTCTAATTTCATTAACTATATTAAATTCTACTAATTTTTGAGGTTTTATTTGTCCTGATTCCTCTTTACTTTTATTATAATTTATTATTGTTTGCTGTATTGTATTAGTCTCAGTAGCGGTTTTTGATTCTGGCAAGAGAGCTGCTGAAGCAGAAGAACTTGCAGGCTTTTCTGATTCAGCAATAGCTTCTTTAATTTTTAAAAAACCATCTTCATTAACATGAATAATGGCATTCTCATCAACATTTTTTATTAACCCATCTGCCACCCCTTCTGCTACCTCACTCCTTTTTTCAACTACAGACTCTTCTATTATTTTCTTAAAATAATTTCTTTTTTGAGCACTACCGCAATCTATAGCTTGAAAATGTAATTTTGATTTACCAGCTACTCCTACCTTCTCTTTATCAGTACAAATTACATAAAGAATATTATCTTTATTAACTCCAACTCCTCCCACTGATACTCCGGCAGGTCTTGGTGTAACTTCAGGAGCTGGAGCAGGAGGAGGTGGCAAGTCAGGATCTGGGGCAGGGGCAGGAGGCTTTGGATTTGGATCAGGATTTAGATTAAGAGGATTAAGCTTGACTTGGTTTTGAGGTGATTTTATTGCCTTATCCTGTTCTTTAATTTTATTATTTAATCCTTCTAATCGAGCTAATAAATCTCTATTTCCTTGCGATAAAGCTTTATTTTCCAAAATCTGTGTATTTAACTTTTGATTTGCTTTCTCTAATCTTTTAATTTTATTAATTAGATTCCGTTGACGACCTTGAAGCGCTTGAAGTTCTTGATACAATTCTTCATTTTTCATATTTTTCCCTATAAGCTGCTTTTTTAATCCTTCTATTTCTGTATACATTGTTGTAAAACGCCTCCTTAACTCTTCCATTTTCAAATTTACTGCTTCAGATATATCTTCTGATTGTGTCAAAGATTGATTATGTTGAAGCAATCTTTGATTTTCTTTTGTTAATTCTTCAATGCTACTATTTAGAGCTTGAAGCGACGCTTCATTTTCACTATTCCGCCCCTCAGGAAGCGTTTCTAATCTTATTAAAAAGAAGAAAAATCTAAGCGTTGTTTTACTTGGTCACCAGGACTTGTTCTCATTATTCTGCTGGAAGTTGTACGTCTACTCCCAAAATTAGAACTAGAAGAAGATGAAGTTGGCGAAACTTCTCCCACCCCCAAAGCTCTCAATAAATCAGATCTTTGTTTTGCATCCCTAGGATTTTGCTATAAATCAAAGCTGTTCCGGAGATATTTAGTAGATCTTGATGATGAAAGAGGAGATAAAGCTGATATCCTGCTTCTATTTAAATCACTACTACTGTAATCACCATAATTCTCCTCACCACTTCCTGGAAATGAAAAAGAACTATTTCCTGTTAATGATTCGCCTAAACTTCTAAAACGTTGTCTACGTTGATGATTAACAGTATTAGATATTGGCGTATTAAGACCATGAGTTCTTCCAGTATAATTATCTCTTACCGGTGTATCAAGATATTAATTAGTATGACGATTTTGACTTCTACCTCTAGGTCTTAACGGTTTACCAGGAGAAGAATGACGATTTGCTCTAAAATAATTGGCTTTAGGTGTACGAGGATCATTAAGCATAACAATAATATCAAATTCTATTTTTAAAACAAATTATAATAATAAATAATCTAATACTAAAATCCATCTTTAAATTATAATAATTAAATAAACCTGGGAACGTCGAGCCTCAAGCTTAAGCATCTTTTTTATAAATTAATAAAAATTGATGCTATATTATTTATACACTATTTTAAGAGCTAAGTCAAGAAAAAATAAAAATATTATAGTAAATACCATTTTTTAATAGCTTATATTATAAAATATTTTTTAGATAAAAATTATATAAGAGAGTCGTCAGTATGTTCATATTTTAACGAGGCTTTTTATGATTTTAAGCAGTTTTAAAGATTAGGAAATGGTATGACAAGCCTAAAAATAGGCAAAAAGGAATCTAAGGGAGATCTAAAGGAATCTAAAAAGAATTATTTCTTCTGTTTAAACATCTCCAGCATACGCCAAGTGACCACAAAACCACCAAAGATATTAATAGAAGCTAGAAATACTGCAAAAAAGCTAATTAAATTTACTTCAAAAGCAGAAATAGAGGAGCCAAGAGCAATGATGGCACCAACCACAATAACACCAGAAACAGCATTAGTAACAGCCATTAAAGGAGTGTGCAGGGCAGGGGTGACATTCCAAACTACAAAATAACCAACAAAACAAGCAAGAATAAAAGCTGTTAAGCCAAAAATAAAAGGATCAACACCTATATTAACAGTTAAATCAGCTGCTTGATGTGATAATGTTTGAATTTTATTTGTTACTGACATTTTCTTGTAAAATAAATATTGTTTATAAAATTATATCCGCTACATTTTAAGTAATAATTGTTATAAATCAATAAAAATATAAAATAAATGAAAATTAACTTTTATCAAACCAGCGACATATTACATAAAAATATCGCTCCCATCTTAATTAAAATATTAGAAGAAAAGAAAAAAGCTTTAATTTTATTCAAAGATGAGGAATTGTTAAATCAAGTTGATAGCGGATTATGGAGCTTTAGTAAAACAAAATTCTTACCACATGGTAAAGATGGTGACAACATCAAAATAACAGATCAGCCAATACTTTTAAGCCAAAAAGAAGAAAATGATAATAACTCATCATATTTAATTCTTTTTCACCAGGCAAATGATAATTTTATTGCTAATTTTGAAAAAATTTTCTATTTCTTCGATGAGGAAAATAAAAAAGAATCACAAAAATTATGGCGTTATTACAAAAATCTTGACGCAGAGTTAAATTTCTTTAAAAAAGAAGCTGATAAATGGATTAAAATTGCCATTTAAATCTATAAATTACACCAAATAAAAAAAACATTATCCCCAAAGAAAACTGATAATAAAAAAATAACGGATCAATTGTAGGGGCGGACCTATGTGTCTGCTGAGAAGAACCAACAAAAACATTATTCCTACCTTAAGAACGCCGAGCCTTAAGCCTAAGCATCTTTTTTATAAAAAAACATTACTATCTAGGAATACAGAACCAATAAAAAATAACGGATCAATTGTAGGGGCAGACCTATGTGTCTGCCCGTAGTCAACCAAGGATAAATGACACAACGGATCAATTGTAGGGGCAGACCTATGTGTCTGCTGAGAAGAACCAACAAAAACATTATTCCTACCTTAAGAACGCCGAGC
>CAJQHT010000043.1 GCA_905478245.1 uncultured Rickettsiales bacterium
TATTTATAAATCAGCAAAATTTTGTTAATTTATAGGTAATCTTAAAATAGATAAATCAATCACCATATTGATTATAGAAGTTTCTTTTTGATCGATTTTTGGATCAATTTCTTTAAATCATGGTGGTAGTTTAATAATGGTTATGAAAATTAAATAAATTAATATAATTATAATTAAATTTAGAAATGATACCAATAGAAATATTCACAGATAAATACTTGCACTAATTTGATTAAATTAGAAATGTCTTTTTGTATGAAAAATGGGGGCGTTTCAGCGTTTCATTAATTAAATTTTATTTTAAATGAATTTAAAAATTAACAGTAAATATAAATTAACCTCTTTTAAAGAATCCATAGTAAGGATGTGGAAAGAAAAATCATTTGCTTTTGCTTTTTGGGTGGTGTTTGTTTTTGGTAATATATTTTTAAGCTTTTTAATAAGGCTTTATGGTTTGATGAAGCAACATATTTCTATTCCTGTAGAAATTAACCTTCCTGGACATCTTACATTATGGAGTTACATTATATTAATTTATATGTTTTTTTCAATAATTTATGTTTATAGAAAGTCTAGTGCTCTTGATATAAAATATAACAAAATGAAATTAAAATTTCTGCTTTGTATATTCTTATATCTTTTTAGTTTTTCAGTAAAAGCTGATTATGCCGAAGAAATAAAAAAAGAGCATCTTGGGGCTTATAAAGTTCAACTGGATCTTGAAAATGATCACAGGCATTTTTGTGGCTACATGTTTAGTCTTTTCCAAGATGTGATAGGAAAATTAAATAGCAAAAAAAGAGAAAAATGTTACAAACATGTTTGCACATTTGTGATTAATGTTTATAAAAAAACCAATGAAACTGATTATAGGCAAAAATATGGTTTTTGGCTTTTTTATAAAAATAATCCTTTTGAAATTATTGGTATTGATATTGACCCTGAAGATATAATGGATTATAAAAATAGAAAAGAGGAAATTGAAAGAACAAAAATATACGTATTATTGGAAGAGGAGCAATTAGGGATTCCAAAGAAGTCACATAGCCTAAATGCAATAGAGGCAAAAAATAAGAAAATACCAAAAGATAAATCTTACATAAAGGTAACTGGATGTAGGGTTGATGAATTTAAAATAATTAACAATAAAACCAAAAATTAAGCCATGTCAAATACAAGTCCAATTTTTAAAGATCAATCAGACATAATAATAAGTAGTAATTATGGTGTTAGAACTGATCCATTTACTGGAGAAACTGGAGTTTTTCACAGAGGAACAGATTTTGCAGTTCCTATTGAGACGCCTATTTATGCTCTAAAGAGTGGAAACGTGACAAGGTCTGGATACGAAGATGGTTTTGGTAAAAGGATAAGCATCAGGTATGATGGAGATATAAAATATGATGCTTTTTATGGACATTTAGATAGTATATTAATTTCAGAGGGGCAATATGTTGAAGTTGGCCAATTAATTGGCTATTCAGGAAATACAGGTAAATCCTCAGGACCTCACTTACATTATGAAGAGGCATATTTTGTTAAAAATCCAGAATATGAAATAGGCGGAGACACTAGTGAGTTTCTAAAAGTAACCAGAGATCCGGCGCCAAATTTAAACGCATCAATGGGATGGCTGGAAGTTCCTACGTCAAATGTTCAGATAGTATATGAAACCCCTGTAGGGCTTGGCCTAGTGGAATTATTTAAACAAAATCAGGAATTGCAAAAAGAAATTTCTGATAGTGCTGCAGAAAAAGTTGACGTAATTTACTATGATGAAAATGAAGAGTCGGAATCATATAACATTTCAGCAAAAGACCAAGAAGCAACATTAAAAAACTCAGGATTATTAGCACAAAATCAACAATATACTGATAAAGATGGTAATTCCATATCACAGCAAGAAGCAATATTTACAGTAGAGGATAGTAATGGCAATATAAACACTATTCAAAAAGAAGGAGTAATGACCACTCTCAAAGACGGCACCAAAGCACTCCTTTCTGCCGTAGTAGAAATGACAGAAGTTGGAGTAACTAATATATCCAATTTTTTCCAATCAAAAATAATGGGAATTTTTCAACCTCTTTTTGATGAGATTTTTAGTAGTAAAGAAGAAAGTAAAGACGAAAATGGAGATACAGCAGCTCAAAGATTAGCTGGAAGTATTCTGGCTGATATAATCCTTATTTATAAAGTTGATAAATTATAATTCTTATAACAAAATGAAGCTAAAATTTTTAATTTTTACATTTTTATATTTATTCAGTTTCTTAGCTAAGGCTGATATGGTTCAAGATATAGTTAATAGATATAAGTCTATTGTCGATCCGGATAATAATCACGAGCAAAGGTGCTCTTTGATTTCTGTTATGGTGAATAAAGTAAGATCAGCTTCTGGGTGGGGTGATTGTAGTGAGAACTATTGCTTAGTGCCTATTAATAATTACCGTTTTAAAGATAACAAATGGGATGTGGGGGGCTACAGTTTTTGGATGTTATATCAAATTTATCCATTTAAAATTATAGGAAGAGAAATAGATATAATGACCCTTGAAGATTATAAGGGCAATAAGGATTATATTGAAAAAACTCATTACTTTCAAGATATAACAAAAGATAAACATTTTTATAAATTAAGCAAAGAAAGACAAGAGCAATATATCCAAAAAAATAAGGAGGCTTTTGCATACGGCTCTTATGTAGAAGATCCAAAAACAATAAAAGCAGATACATCATATATCAAAATTACAGGATGTCGCGTTGATGAATTTAAAATTATTAGCAAAAATAGTCCATTATTAACCACAAAAAATGAATAGATATGACTAATGAAATAACTCACTTTCCAATTAATATTAACAGTGTAAATAATGCAAATGTCACTAGTTCTTATGGATACAGAACACATCCTGTAACTGGTGAAAAAAGCATTCAACATCATGGAATTGACTTTGGTGTACCAATAGGAGAGCCTATATATGCTGTAGCGGGTGGAGAAATTATTCATTACAATTGGCAAAACACTAACCAAAATGCTGGTTTTGGGAAAAGAATCTCCATTAAATTTGATCCTAATAGTGATTATTTAGATAGATATGGTCATCTAAGTGAATTTGCCCAAGGCATTGATGAGAGATCTATTGTAGAAGCTGGTCAATTAATTGGTTATGCTGGCAGCACTGGTGCTAGCACCGGAAACCATCTTCACTATGAACGTTCCTATAAGTATGAAAATCCAGATTACGATCCTAGCATTCCTGGTTCTAAAAAATTAATTACAGAGTCCATAGATCCAACTCAAGATCTAGCCAAAGCCCTTGTTGATCAAGGAAAACCTCAGCAATCTTTAATAAACACCGAAATAAAAAACTACACTCCACTACCAGAAAATCAAACTCTTGAAGAGATCATAGAGGATATAAAAATACACCAAACAGCAGAAAAACTTAGAAATCCAAATCAAACATTAATAAATGATATAACGAATCCTGATGAATCAACTAAACCTTTA
>CAJQHT010000044.1 GCA_905478245.1 uncultured Rickettsiales bacterium
ACTATATCGTTATAACCACCTACTTCCTTAAGGTTTTTCCTAAAATTTCTTCAGGATCAATATTGTATCCTGAAAAAAATTCTTGATATGCATTTATGACTCTTTTTGGAGTGTCTAGCAATCCTTCGCGATTGGGGTCTTCTCCAATCCAGGCTAATACTGTTTTTATAGCTGATTCTGCTTCTTGTCTTGTTGGTTTTTTATTGTTTTTTGTCATTTTAACAGATAGTTCAATTATTTTTTAAAAAAATATGATTTTATAATAGATAGTATGATTTTATAATAGATAGCTAGATTATTAAAAACAATCTAAAAAATTCTTAATTAGGTTATGCCCATATTCCGAGGCTATTGATTCTGGATGAAATTGTAATCCGTAAATATCAAATTCTTTATGTTGCACTGCCATTATAATATTGTCCTCAGTTTTTGCGGTTATATTTAGGCAATCAGGTATGGAATTATTTTCTATTATAAGAGAGTGATATCTGGTTGATTTAAATGGAGATGGTATGTCTTTAAAAATACCAATATTATCGTGATAAATTTGGCTAATTTTGCCGTGCATTGGTTCGGTTTTGATTATTTTTCCACCAAATGCCTGCCCTATTGTTTGATGTCCTAAACAAATTCCTAATATTGGAATCTTTCCTTTAAATTCATTTACTATATCGATACAGATGCCGGCTTCTTTAGGTGTGCACGGCCCTGGTGATAAAATTATTGCTTCTGGATCTAATTCCTTAATTTCGTTTTTAGTAATTTTATCATTTCTTGTTACCATTATGTCATCTTTGTCGTATCTATCGCTGCATTCTATCAGGTAGTGATATAGGTTAAATGTAAAGCTGTCGTAATTGTCAATTAGAATAATCATATTTTTATCATTGATATTTCTTATAGTGTCTGTTAAATTTAGAACTATTAAACTTTTATTACAATTAAATTATTAAACTTTCTTGCAGTTTTTTAAATCCTGCTTGGGGTAATACCAATAAAATGGGTTAAAATAATAAATAATCTAACTTTATATTTTTTGATTAAAATCATAAAAAGCCTTGTTAAAATATATACATACTGACGACTCTTTTTTATAATTTTTCTTACAAAAAATATTTTGCCTGTATTATTCATTAAAGAATGGGATTTGGTATAAGTTAAAATATTATAAATATTCGTAATTTTACAAAATTTTCTATGATTATTGGCAGAAAAAATGGGATTAGATTATTCACTCTATTCTTATTGATTTTTTTATTAAATCCTAAATTTATTTTTGCTCAAATTATTGATAGTATTCACTATTCTTGGCATGTTTTTGAATTTAAAGAAAAGATTGAAGATGAATTGGAGCCAATAAGAAGATGCTATATTATGTCTGATCCTAAAAATAGCCAAACTAGCTATACAGGTAAAAGAGATGCATATTTGTCAGTTACTAGATTCGAAAATGAAAGAAAAGAAGAAGTTAGTATTTCTGCTGGTTTTGAATTTAAATTAAGCAGTAAGATTAATGTGGTTGTAGGAAATAAGGATTTTAAGTTTTTTACCAAATTTAATGCGGCTTGGTTGAATAGTGGATATAAGGATAAAGAATTTATTGAAGAGATGTTAAAAAATGATTTCGTTAAGATAAGAAGTGATTCTGCTGTTGGTTCTTACGCTATTGATGAGTATTCCTTAAAGGGTTTTGCGCGTGCTTATAAAAGAATGAAAGAGCTCTGCCCTTAAAAAAAATAAGATCTCTATTTTGAAAGAGAAGGGTCAGTACTAATAAAATGTTTAAATAATTATGATAATAAAAAAAATTAACAATCAAAAAGATTTTGAGAATCTTTGTAAATCAATCACAAAAGATGATATAGTTGCCTTTGATCTTGAATTTATGCGCAATAAAACATTTTATCCAATATTATGTTTAATTCAAATCAATATTTCTGATAAAGGAACATACATTATTGATCCATTTCTTGATAATTTTAATATCAAGCCTTTTGCTAAGATTTTACAGAATCGTAAAATAAAGAAAGTTTTACATTCTTCATTTCAGGATCTTATAGTTTTATTTCAAGAGACAAAAATCATTCCTCGGGCAACTTTTGATACGCAAATTATGGCTAATTTCTTAGGATTTGACTTTAATATTAGTTATGCAGCCATTGTTAAGGAATTTTTAAATGAAGAGATTAATAAAGAGCAGCAAGTAAGTAATTGGAAGAAAAGACCTTTACATGAGTCGCAGATAGAATATGCTGCCATTGATGTAAAATATTTGCTCAAGATATATAAAATAATGGAATCCATGCTTGCTGATCAAGGAAAAATGAAATATTTTTTGAAGGAGATGAAAAATATTTTGAAAAAGAAAGAATATAACTTGGAAAAACAAGATCCTTTTAAGAAATTTTCTTTTATTAATAAAAATGCCCAATATCAATCTAGTGTAACAGCTTTAGTAAAATGGCGTGATGTTATTGCAAGAGAAAAGGATATTCCTCGTAGTTTTGTGCTGAAAGACTTAGCTTTGGACAGAATGGCAAAAAAAATTCCTGATAATATCAGTAATCTGGATAAGATATTAAATATATATAATATTAATAAAAAACCCAATATTAAACAAGATATATTGAATCTATTACAAAAATCACGATTAAGCCCCAAGAAAGCCAAGAAAATTAAATTAGAGGCCTATAAAATGAGGGCTAGACATCAGAAAATTTATCAGAATGCTCAAGATATATTATTAAGTAATTCTGAGGAATCTAAAATTAGCTCAAAATTTATAATTAATAGCCCTGATTTAAAAGATATAATTTTAGGAAATATTAGTCTAAAAAAAATCTTATTTGGCTGGAGATATAAAATATTTGGCAAGGATCTGAAATATTTTTTAAAGAATTGATATGTTAATAATTGGCTTAAGTGGTACCGTAGCAAGTGGTAAGAATTTTATAGCTAATATATTTAAAGATTTTGGTGCGGTAGTCTTTGACGCTGACTTGGAAGTGCATAAACTTTTAAGCAATGATGATGAAATTATCAAGAAAATTGCACAATATTTTCCAAAAGCTGTCATTAGCAATAAAATTAATAGAGAAATACTTGGCGGTCTTGTCTTTGTAAATAAAGAAAATTTAATAATTCTAGAGAATATTATTCATCCAGAAATTACCAATATGCGTCAAAAATTTATTTCTAATGCTAAGTTGGAAAATAATTCAATGGTAATATTAAATATTCCATTATTATTTGAAAAAAAAATATATAAGGAGTGTGATTATAATATTTTAATTAAATCTTCGGTTTCTTTGCAAAGAGCGCGCTTTATTGCTCGTGAAGTAAAGAAAAATCCTGATTTAAATAAAAATGATATTATTGCTAAATTTGAAAATATATTGCAAAATCAATCAGAAAATTCTCAAAAAGAGAAGTTGGCAGATTTTATATTGCAAAATAATCAAGATAAAAGCATTCTTTTAAAAAATATAAAAGAAATTTTTAATAACATTAATAAATAATTCAAGAAAATGACTAAAAATATTATTATTGCTAATTGGAAGATGAATCAATCATTTGATGAAGCTGAGAAATGGCTGAATGAATTTGGTGATGTTATGGCAAAATCAGTAACTTTACCGGATGTTGTTTTATGTCCACCTGTAATATTAATGGATTATATTGATGAGCTTTTACTATCAGATGAATTGGATATTTTGCAAGAAAAAGATAAAAATATAGAAGAGTTGGAGGAAAAAGAGCTTGAGATTTTGACGGCTGGAATCAGGGTGCTGAATCTTGGGGGGCAAGATTGCGCTATTGAGCAAGAAGGCGCATTTACTGGTGATATTAGTGCAAAAATGCTAAAAGACGCAGGTTGTAATTATGTTATTATAGGTCATTCGGAAAGAAGGCGACATCATTTTGAAAATAACGAAATTGTTAGAAAAAAAGCCCTAGCAGCTTTAGATCAAGAGCTATTGCCAATTTTATGTATTGGGGAGTCTTTGGAATTAAGGCAGAATGGCAATTATCTTAATTTTATTAAAGAGCAAATCGAAAACTCTATACCTAAAGATACAGATGTTAATGATTTAGTAATTGCTTATGAGCCGGTTTGGTCAATTGGAACTGGTAAGGTTCCATCTATTTCCGACATTTCAGAAGTGGCGGATTTTATTTGGCAAGAAATTTCTGGCAATAAGGATTTTGCTAAAATTAAGAATTTTAGAATTGTTTATGGCGGTTCAGTTACTCTTGATAATTCTAAAGAAATATTAGAAATTAATAATATTGCTGGGCTTTTAATTGGTGGCGCCAGTCTTAAGGCTGATATTTTTGCTAATATTGTAAATTTGAGTGTTGGAAAGAATAATTCCAAAACCCATCTTTAAAATCATTAAAAGTAATAAATAATCTAACTTCATATCTTATTACATCGTTCACTAAAGATGGATTTTGGTATTGCTCATTTCTATTTGCTGGGACATATCAAATTCTTGATTATTTAAAAAAAATATGTAAGAAAAAAGGATGTTACGCTAGATAAATAAAAGCTTAGTAGCTGTTTTAAGAAAGTAAAAATATTAAAAAATTAGAGGATTATTTTAATTTGATTTGTAACAGTCTCTTGATATATTTATAACTCTCCTGCATTTTTATATAAAATAATTGGTTCATGTCTATAAAATCTATGGACGAGATTCGCTAATGATAATTTTCTTAACTTCACCAAATCCATTAAAATTTGTGCGAGAAACCTCGCTATAGGCTCCTAACTTATCAAGTGAAATCCAATCACCAACTTGTGCATCTTTTGGTAACATAAAAGGTCCTTTCATCATATCAACAGAATCACATGTTGGTCCTGCAAAGCGAAAAGGCATCAATTCCTCTTTGTAATCATTTTCATAATTATGCCCTTCTTTTCTTATAAGGCGGGCTGGATAAGATAAGCCAATAGATCCTCCTGCCTCAAATAGGCCACCATAGGTACCATCATTAATATAAAGAATATCATCCTTCTTGCCCTCAATGCGAACCACTAAAGAACCGCCATTAGCCACTAGCCCACGCCCAGCTTCACATAATAGATTTACATTCTCTAAGCCTACATCGTCTAGGGCATTGGTAATAACATCCATATAGTTCTTAAGTGGCAGTAAAGGTTTGTTTATATTTAAGTCAGCGGGAAATCCTCCTCCAATATCTAAAGATTCAATAGTTACTCCGCTTTTTGCCACAAGATTTGCTACGTAGCGTATGGTAGTACCATAAATTTCTGGATCTATACAATTGTGTGCCAACATGAAAAGACACACCTAGAGATTTATATCTCAGGCGACAGGCTTTTAACAAAGAAACTGCGTCATCAAGTTTGGCGCCAAATTTAGTTGAAAAATCCTTGGCCACATTGCCTCCAGACAAGCCGATACGCACAAAGAGTTCTAAATCTTGAGCTTCTGGTAGAGTTTGCATAATTTTGTCAAGCTCGCCGCGACAATCAAGCACAAAGGATCTGACGTCATGAGTATAATAAGCTGCAAAAATAGCTTCTGGAGATTTAATGGGGTGCATAAAGTAAATATTGGCTAGAGGTAATAATTTGTGGATTAATTTAATTTCACCTAGTGAGGCAGCATCAAAACAATTAATGCCAAGAATTTAAGGAAGATCTTGTCTGGATTGCATTTTACCGCATACATAGTTTTACCAGGAACCAGCTCCACAAAATCCTGAGCTTGTTTTTGAATTAAATTTGTTTCAATTACTGAGATTGGAATTGATGAATTTAACTTTCGGATCGAGTCATCACTTATGCCAAAGTGGCCATCGCCAAGAGTGGGTTTGTTAATAGTTGATTTTATTGTCTTGATTAAATCTAGCAGCATATTCCTTTCATATAATGGTATTGATAACACAAACCGTTGCCAAGTGAGGAATTTCCTCAGGTTAACTAAAATTCACGTCATTACATTACCAATAAAGGAATCTGTATGTGCGTTGAAAATAAAATATATATTTTATTTTAATAATCAAGAAAAAACTAGTTTAAAAATATAACTTTGTAAGTTAAGGTTTTATCAGTCTCTTGATCAAGGATAAAGCTATTCCACTAGCATTACACTCTGGATGAAACTGGGTTAACAAAAACATTTTAGGATGATTTTTATGCTCAACCGCCTCAATAATTCCATCTGGAGAAGTGGCAACTATTTTTAACTTATCAGAAATGTTTTCTGCAAAACATCCTTGGTGATGAATGCTTAATTCCTTTATGTTCTTTAAATCAATATTTGAGTCTTGCTCTTTATAAATCTGAGCAAGCAATGAGTTTTCCTCTACTGTCATTGAGTGAGTTCCTTGATATAGGCCATTCTTCCTTTCTCCATTTATAATTTGCTCAAAATTATTCTCAAAATCCTGCAGCTCATCATCTGTCATATCCTTTAAATCTTTATCATGGTGAGGATTATCTTCTCCAATAATTCTAGGATCATCTGGTAAGTGCTGCACTAATGAGCCGCCTAGAACAGCATTTATTAGTTGCATTCCTCCACATATTCCAAGAACTGAAATATCTTTCTTTTTTAATGCATATTGTAGCATCTTTATTTCCGTTTCTTGTCTTACGTTTAATTTATTTTGAGGCAGCCTTCTTTTAGTTTCTGGATGAATTTGTGATACCCCATAAAGACCAGGATTAATATCTCTTTTATTGCCAGGAAATATCAAGGCATCACAGCTTTGTAAAATATTATCTACTTTCCCTAAATGAGCATCAATAGCCTTATCTAATTCTTTGTAACTAGCTGATTTGTCCCTAAGTATATTTTGATTTAAATACATGGGAATCAATACAGGAATAGCTCCGCATATTTCAATGAGTTTAACAATAAGTCGACACCTCATTATGTCAGTGTCATCAGTGATTCCGATTCTAAATTTATTTTTCATTTTTTAATTAAATTTATTTGTGTATTTAATTATTGCGAAGTAATATTAAACTTATATTTATTAAATTAACAATATTTATTTACAAATAAATGAAAATAGGATTATTAGTATCAGAAAAGGGATTATATTCCCATAAAAGACTAAAAGAAGAGGCGGAAAAAAGAGGTCATAAATTTAGGATCATTAACCTTGCCGAATGTTTTGTTAATATCACTAATGATACGCCAACAATTTATGATAAAAATGGCAAACCAATTAGAGACTTAGATGCTGTTATTCCAAGAATTGAGCCTTCTATTACTTTTTATGGTACAGCCCTGCTTAGGCAGTTTGAAATGCAGGGAGTATATTCTTTAAATAGTTCTGTGGCCGTTCTGAACGCTAGAGATAAGCTAAAATCATTACAAATTTTAGCAAAGAATGATATTCCAATGCCATCAACTGGCATCGCAAATTCTCCAACTACCATTGATGCAATTATTAAATCTCTTGGAGGAGCTCCATTGATAATTAAATTAGTTGAAGGAACTGAAGGGGAAGGAGTAGTTCTGGCTGAAACAGATAGTGCTGCAAGAAGTGTTATTTCAGCGTTCAAACAACTTCATGCCAATGTAATTGTGCAAGAGTTCATTAAAGAATCTAGTGGTAGAGACCTAAGATGTTTTGTTATTGGCAATAAAGTTGTTGCCTCGATGGAAAGAATTGCTAATGAAGGTGAGTATAGAGCAAACTATCACCTTGGGGCAACTGTGCAGCCAGTTACTATTACTAAAGAAGAAAGGGCTATGGCTATTAAAGCAAGTAAGGTGATGGGTATGGATGTTTCAGGTGTTGATATTTTGAGATCAAATCGTGGGTCACTTGTTCTTGAGATAAACTCCTCTCCGGGTCTTGAGGGAATTGAGAAAGCTACTCAAAAGAATATTGCAGGCTTTATAATTGAGTATATTGAGAAGAATGTCTAGGTCTTGAGTGGAATTCTAAGCTTTTTTGTCCGACCCATCATTGTTGTATGAATTATGTTCTATTTTGTGATAAAATCACTACTACCTACCTGACCCATTTAGATTTGAGTTAATATAAAGGCTGTATTTACGACAGTACCCTATATAGAATTATAGATTGGGATTTGGTATTATATAATAGCCTTGTTAGTAGTTTACCACAAGTTAAATGCTAGAAAATTAGATGATTGTTTAGAAATAGGATTCAGTAGTACCAAAAAATATTTTGTTATACTTGTCCTGTTGAGGAATAGAGTTTGGTATTAACTTATACCTACAAGTGATTCAGCGTAGCTTTTAGCGCAAAATTCTTGTAAATCTTCAATATTTTCTCCAACCCCAACGGCATATATTGGTTTTTGAAATTCTTGAGTCAAGGAGACTAGTATTCCTCCTTTTGCTGATCCGTCAAGTTTAGTAATGATTAATCCGGTTATTTTGACTATTTTATCAAAGATTTGTAATTGATTTTTGGCGTTCTGTCCTGTGGTTGCATCTAATACTAGAATATTTTCATAAATATCTTCATCATCGTCAATTTTTCTTAAAACATTATTGATTTTTTTAAGCTCATCCATGAGATTTTGTTTATTTTGCAATCTACCCGCTGTATCTACTAATAAAATATCGGCATTAGATTCTTTTGCTATTTTAAAAGCCTTAAAGGCTACTGATGCCGGATCTTGATTGGACTTTTCACTTTCAACGATTTGACAATTAGCTCTATCGGCCCAGACCTTTAATTGATCTGCCGCCGCTGCCCTAAAGGTGTCGCAGGCTGCTATTACAACTTTTTTGTTTTCTTGTGTTAGTTTCTGGGCTATTTTGCCAATTGTAGTGGTTTTGCCGGAGCCATTTACGCCGTTAAATATTATTACCTTTGTTTTATTGCTGTTAAGATTAATATTTTTTTGACAGGGTGCTAATATTTCTGTGATATTCTCTGCTAGAAATAATTTTATTTCATTTTCATTGATTTTTTTAGAAAATTTATTTTTTTTAAGATCATCAATGATTTGTGTTGTGCTATTAGTTCCTACATCATTCATTAATAATAAATCTTCTAAATTTTGCAGGGTATCTTCATCTAATTGCTTTTTAATAAATATATTGTTAATTCTGGAAGAAATAGATTTAGGGCCTTTGTTTGATTTATTTGATGTTTTTGATTTGGAAAATATTTTGAATAATGACATTATTTGTTATTTGCAAATTAATTTAGATATGATTTTGGATTAACAGCTTCCCTTCCTTTTCTGATGCCAAAATATAGTTGTGGAGAATTGACATTTCCTGTTGATCCAACTTTTGCTATTATTTGTCCCTTAGTCACTTTGGTGCCAACTTTTACATTGGTATTTTCAAGGTGGGCATATGCAGATACCCAGCCACCTGAATGTTTTACTATTATTAAATTGCCGTAACCTCTTAATTCATTTCCAGCATAGGCAATTAGGCCATCTTCTACTGCTTTAACAGGTGTAGATTTTTGTGCCTTAATGTTTATGCCATCATTGTACAGTCCGCCAGGTTTTTGGCCAAAACTAGAAATGATTTTTCCGGTAACTGGCCAGATAAATTTGTTATTTTTATGAGGTAGTTTAGTTTTTTTAGCTTTTATTCTAGCTGTTTGGAGATTCTTTTGTTTAATTTTTTTATTAGAGGCTGCTTTAAATGAAGAATTTGATATTCTTAATTTTGATCCAATAATTATATTGTAGGGTTTTCTTAGATTATTAATTTTTATTAAATCATTAATGTTCATGCCATACATTCTGGAGATTTTATGTAGATTTTCTCTTTCTTTCACGGTGTGATACTTGGTGCTTGGTAGATTTAATTTGCTATTTATTTTAAGAATATAAGGTGGTTCTAAGTCATTAGCGTCAATTATGTCTCTAATGGAGGAGTTGTATTTTTTGGCAATATTGTAAATATTATCACCTGATTTTATAATTATGATATTTTTTTGAGATATTCGTTGTTGTTTGTTATTTTTGCTATAATTATTATAGCCTTTTATCATAACAGGGGCAGGTCTTTTCTGGGTGCAGGACATTATGGTGGTGAAGCATAATATTAATAAAATAATGTAATTCTTAAAATTCATTAAAAAAAATTAACTTGAATAAATAAAATAATATAGTTACTTTTGTCTCGATTAAAATACTAATAGATAAATAAACTTTAATAGAAAATTTCGTAAAATAGATTTGAAATTTTTTAAGAATTATAAAACCGCAATAGATATTATTAAAAGATAGTTACTAAATTACAATAACTTTACTTAAGCTTGTTAGCTAGTTTTGTTTATTGTGTATTAAATAGTAACAATTAAATTAAAATTAGCAATAATTAAATGATGACAATCTACTATAACATTGACTTAATTGTAATTATTTTACTTGGAATGGCTATGGGAAGTTTTATGACAATGGCTAGCTATAGATTATCCGTAAGAGATAAAAAATATTTAGATTTACTATTTTCTCCTTCGAGTTGTCCTAAATGCTCAAATAGATTAAGAATGTCTAATATGGTTCCTATTTTTTCTTGGATATTTCAAGAGGGAAAATGTTCTTTTTGCAAATCTCCTATTCCAGCCAGATACCCAATAATTGAATTTGCTTCTACTTTATCATTTATAATTATATATTTTGCACTAGATAGAAATATTGATGCTAAGATGATTTTAGCATTGTTAATTTTTTCTGTTTTGTTTTTAATGATAATTACAGATTTAGAGCATTATTTTATATCTGATGTGAATCAAATAATTTTCTTTATTTTGATAGCAATTTATCATTTTCTTATAACATTTAACCAGAATAATTTTGATTATTCTATTTGGTATTATATCTATTCTGGGTTCTTATATTTATTTTTTGGAATTGCTCTTCATTATATTTTTAAATTAGCAACTAAGAGAGACGGTATAGGGGTTGATGATATAAAGTTTTTTGCAATAGCTGGATTTTCTTTAGGTATTGATCAATTTGCTATTTTTATGTTTTTGAGTGGTTTTCTTGGTATAATTTTTGGAGTGATATGGCAAAAAGTTAAAAATGATGATAGCTTTCCTTTTGCTCCGGCTTTAATTGTGGCATGGGTAATTACTTTTGTGGTAAATTTTGAAAAATGGCGATTATTTTATTGATTAAAATTAACTAGTGTTGTATAATATGGGCTATAGATCTTTAGCTATATAACCTCTAAAATTATTCTTAATTCAATGTTGAGTAAAGTCATAAAATATTTTTTAATAAGTATCTTATTTTGTGTTTTTGGCTGCTCACAACAATCTGGCAAAGAAATTAATTTTGACAAAGCCGAAAAACTAGAACCATCTTCGGAAAGGAATTTTATTTTAGCAGGGGATAATGCTAAGACCCCTATATCGGATGAAATATTCCAAGGCATGTTTGTGCCAGAAATGTCTGATATGTTAGCCTTTCCCGAGCCTCCAAAATTTACACAAGGTAATCAAATTATATCTTTTTCAGTTACTCAAAATGTGGATTTGAAAGATGTCTTAATTGAGCTAAGCAGGGTTTCTGGTCTTGAAATTGATATAGATCCAAAAATATCTGGAGGAATTATTATTAATGCCAGAAATCGTCCATTGACTGAAGTGATAGATAGAATTTGTAATCTTGGAAATATTAGATATGAATTTAAGAATGGCGTTTTAACTTTTTATAATGATTATAGTTTTGCTAAGCATTATCTGGTTAATTATTTAGCTGAAAGTAGCTTATGGTCTGATGTTCAAGCTAATTTAAGAAATATTTTAAAAAGTGTTAGCAAAAACAATACTTCTATCACATTAAACAAGTCAGCCGGCATTGTAACTGTGTTTGCTAATCAAAAAGGTCAAAAAGCCATTAAAAGTTATCTAGATAAGGTCAAAAGAATTTCTTCATCTCAGGTATTGCTAGAAGCAAAAGTGGTAGAAGTTTCTTTGAGTGATGAATATTCAGCAGGCATAGATTGGAGTATTCTTGATAGTAATGGTAATGGTACAAAAGTACTTGGAAGTGAGGCAGCTTCTACTTTTGATGAGGGCAATCCAGCTGCCGCTGTATTTAGCGTTGCCGGAAGTAGTGTTTTTGGAGGAGATGGAAAAATGACCATAAGTGCTTTGGAAAAATTTGGTGAAGTAAAAGCTGTATCTAGCCCTAGAATTAGCACCCTGCATAACAGAAAAGCTAAATTAGATTTTATTGATAAATTGATATATTTTACGATATCAACTGACAGCACTACTGATACCAGTGGCAGTAGTGGCACCGTGGTCAGCGAATCAGTTAGTGCAGAAATGCATGAGGAGCCAGTCGGGGTGGAGCTATCAATAACACCTTCAATAGATCTAAAGAATAATGAGATTACTTTAGAAGTTAACCCTAAATTATCAATAAATAGCGGAGAGGTGGCAAAAGATCCGTCTGTTGGTAGTGATGGAGAGAATTTAGGAAATGAAATACCGATAATTCAAACTAGAGAAATTAAAACTTTTGCTAAAATAAAAAGTGGAGATACTTTGGTTGTAGGTGGTTTAATGAAAGAATCTGTTAATAATAACGAAACAGCTGTTCCATTTTTAAGTGATATCCCATTCATTGGCAATTTATTTAAATATGTCAATAAAAGTACTTCAATGGTTGAAACCGTGATTTTTATCAAGGCTACAATTGTTGATAGCGCCTCTGGCCTAAATCGTTTTGATCAGAGGTTTCATAATAAATTTTTAAAAACAAGAAATAATATACTAAAATGAAAACAATATTAAAATATATCTTACTTACAGCTATAAGAGATAAATTATATCTAGGAATTTTATTCCTACTTGCTGCGGCCTTTGGAATTTCATCTATTTTAGGCGATACTTCAGCAGTTGAAAAAGTGGAAACTTCAATAATTTACATAGCCGGCTCGGCAAGAATGATTTTTGCTGTTGGCATGATATTATTTACCTGCTTTTATGTTAGAAAATCATTTGATAATAAAGAAATTGAATTTATCTTATCTAAATCAGTAGCTCGTCATCATTTAATTATTGCTTATTTGCTTGGTTTTGGCTTAGTGGCTTTATTTATTTTTATCCCAATAGCTGTAACATTATTTTTTCTGAAAGCTAATCATATTGGCTTGGCTTTTTGGTTACTTAGTGTTTTTTTTGAAATATTTATTTTAATTGCCATTGCCTTACTTACCTCCTTGATATTAAAGAGTGCGGTTACGAGTATTTTGGCTACTTTGGGTTTCTATATTCTGTCTAGAATGATGGCTTTTTTTGTTCTAACTATTAAAATTCCTGATGCTAGTTTGGATTTTAGTAATTGGCAAACATTTTTAAATGCTGTTTTAAAGCTAATGTCATTTATCTTTCCTCGTTTAGATTTATTTGCTAAGAGTGATTTATTAATATATGGCGTAATGGATTATCAATATATAATTATAACTTGTATTCAGGGTTTAATTTATATACCATTATTGACATTTATGTCATTTTCTGATTTTAATAAAAAACAATTTTAGGTTCATTTATGTCTTGTAATTTATTTTTCTATAAACATATAAGGAAAGTTTCCTTAATATTATTTTGTACTTTTCTATCTTTACAAATATTATTTCAATTCAAAACTGAATATGTTAAGCCTAATTTACATATAGTTCCTCCAGTTCCTAATCAATATTTAGCTAATGCTATTTCTCTTGGTGATAAGGAATTTTATTTTAGAGTTTTGGCTCTTAAAATTCAAAATGCTGGTGATACATTTGGTCGTTTTCCACCTTTAAAAGATTATGATTATAAAGAATTATATGATTGGTTTACTTTCTTAGATACATTAAATAATAAATCTTCGATAATACCTTTTATTGCTAGCTATCATTTTTCTCAAACTCAAAGAAAAGAAGATACTAGATATGTTGTTAAATATTTAGACAATTATGCTTCAAGAGATATAGACTTACATTGGTGGTGGATGCATCAAGCTATTTCAGTTGCACAATTTTCTTTGGAGGATAATGATTTGGCTCTTAAGCTTGCTTATAAGTTAAGCGAGAGCAAGGCAGAAAATGTACCACTTTGGACGAAGCAATATCCAGCTTTCATTCATTTAAAATTAAATGATTCTTGTAGTGCTTTTTTTGTAATTAATCAAATTCTGTCAGAGAGTAATGACGAATATGAAATATCAGCGAAAGAGATGGATTTTATGCGTCATTTTATTGAATCTAGACTGAATAAATTGAAATCTGAAAAATTTGATCCAAGAAAATGTCAAAAGAAGAGTTAAATATCAGATTTGATAAGATGCTAGATGATTATAAAATTAATAAAATTATAGATTTAGCGATAGAGGAAGATTTAGGTGATGATGGTGACGTTACTTCAAATTTAACAATTGATAAAGATAGTGAGATTAATTTTAAAATATCTAATCGCGAAGATATAGTCTTGTGTGGAGTTGATTTTGCTTTGTTGGTATTTCAGAAAATTGACAAGAATCAGCAAATTTCTTTGACGCGGCATTTTAATGATGGTAGTAAATTAGCTAAAAATAGTGTCATAATATCTGGATTTGGAAATGCTCGCATTATATTTGCTGCAGAAAGAATAGTGCTTAATTTAATGCAACATCTTAGTGGTATTTCAACAAAAACCAGTAAATTTGTAGCACAAATAAATGGTAAAGCCCAAATTCTTGATACTAGAAAAACAATTCCTGCTTTTAGAGAGTTACAAAAATATGCAGTAAAAATAGGGGGAGGAGGAAATCATAGGATGAATTTGCATGAATCCATTTTGATAAAAGATAATCATATAGCAGCAGCTGAAGGTATAAAAAATGCTATCAATAAGGCAAAAAATAATATTAATAATTTAAAAATTGAAGTTGAGTGTGATAATTTAGAACAAGTTTCTGAAGTTCTGGAGGTTGGTGGCGTTGATGTGATTATGCTTGATAACATGAATTTAGAAAAAATAAAAGCGGCAGTAAAATTGATTAATAAAAAAGTAAAAATTGAAGTTTCTGGCAATATAACTCTAGAGAGGGTGGCGGAAATCTCAAATTTAGAAATTGATTATATTTCAGTTGGAGCTTTAACTCATTCAGTTAATGCGGTTGATATTGGTTTAGATATATTATACCAAGATCCATCTTTAAACTATAATAACTAAAATAACTTATATTCTTTATCTTTTTAACCATAGATCATCAAAAAGCCTTACACCCTATGCACATAGGGAGATAAGTTTTTTAACAATCTATGTCTAAAAATATTTTGAATATAAGTTATTTAAAAATGAATCTTGGTATTATAATGATAAAGCAGGTTTTTATTTTAGCGGCAGGTAGAGGATCTAGAATGATGCCTTTAACAAAAAATATACCAAAGCCATTAATAGAAGTTAATGGCGTGTCGATGCTGGATAGAATTCTTGCTAAAGTAAATCATTTAAATAATATTGAAAATATAGTTGTTAATGGTTTTTATCTGGCTGATAAATTAGAATCCCATATTCATAACTTAAAAAATCATAAAATAAGATTTGTAAAAGAAAATGAGCAGCTTGAAACAGGAGGCGGACTTGTGAATGCCTTGCCGTTTTTTGACAAGAATGAGCCTATTCTAATTATAAATGGTGATATTGTTTGGAGTAATGACGATCTTTTAGAGAATTTTATCAATGTTTTTGAGGAGGGTAGTGCTGATATTCTGCTTGGAGTTAAGAAAAAAGAATCATTCTTAGGTTATAATGGTGATGGTGATTTTGATATAATTAATAATTCTGTTATTAGAAATAAGTCTGGAGCTTATGTTTATACTGGGATTCAAATATTGCATCCCAAGATTCTGGAATTGGTCAAATTACCCGAAGCCCCCTTCTCTTTAAGCTATTTCTTTAATAATAGTGGTAAAATAAAATTAGATGCTATAGAGTTACGGGGCAATATGTTTCATATCGGTGATCCTGAATCTTTGCAAAAATATAATGATGCCATTTAAAATGGCATAATTTGATAGATGAATAATGGTTATTAGAAATAAATTTACCAAAGTTAAAACTGCTAAAGGTCGAAAGAAATCTTCTACCGCTTGGCTACAAAGACAATTGAATGATCCTTATGTTTTAAAAGCGAGACAAGAAGGCTATAGATCTCGTGCTGCTTATAAATTAATACAAATCAATGAGAAATTTAAACTATTAAAGAAGAATAAGATTATTATTGATTTAGGGGCTACTCCTGGAGGATGGAGTCAGGTTGCAGTTGAGATTGTTGGAGAGGATAATGTTATAGCAGTTGATATTCTGCCAATGGAATCTTTGGCTGGAGTTCAGTTTGTGCAGCAGGATTTTTTAGCAGATGATGCCCACGAGGTTATAATTGATGTTATTAAGAATGAGTTAAAGCAAAATAGAAAATGTGATGTGGTCTTAAGTGATATGGCTGCTAATAGTAGCGGCGATGCTAAAACGGATCATTTAAGAATAATTACGATTTTGGAAGAAAGTTTAGAATTCTCAAAGAAGATTCTGGCAAAAGAAGGTAGTTTTGTAGGTAAAGTATTTCAAGGAGGTGCTAGCGCTGGTATGTTAACAATTTTTAGAGAGAATTTTAAAAATGTTAAACATTTTAAGCCTGATGCTTCAAGAAAGAAATCAGCAGAGAATTATATAATCGCACAAGGATTTAAGGGCTCTTGATTGTAATGTGGTATTTTGATACAGTAAAATGTAGTATTTTAATACATACTGTATAATTTTAATACAGTATAATGTGGTATTTTGATATATTTATAAATTAATAAATGACAAATTATAAAAATAAAAATATAAATTTTGATAATGTTTCATTGGAAACAAAATTAGTTAGAGGTGGAACGGCTCGTTCTAATTTTGGTGAAACTTCGGAAGCAATTTTCTTGAATTCTGGATTTTGTTATAATGATGCCTATGTGGCGGAAAGTAGATTTAATGGTGAAGATCCTGGTTTTGTTTATTCTAGATATACCAATCCCACCCTCAAATCCTTAGAAGATCGCTTGAAATTATTGGAAAATGCGCCAGCTTGTACTGTTATGGCCAGTGGAATGGCGGCAGTTTTTGCTTCAATTATGTGTCAAATGAAAGCAGGTGATCATTTTATTGCTTCAAGAGTTCTTTTTGGTTCTTGTTATTATATTGCTACTCAAATCTTGCCAAATTACGGCATTGAGGTTACCTTAGTTGATGGCACTGACTTAAATGAATGGAAAAAAGCTTTTAAAGATAATACTAAATTAGTATTTATAGAAACTCCTTCTAATCCTAATTTAGAAATTCTAGATATTAAGAAGATTGCTGATTTATCTCATAAAAATCAAGCAAAATTAATCGTAGATAATATTTTTGCTTCATCTAATATTCAGAAGCCATTCGAGCTAGGTGCTGATATTGTGGTATATTCAACCACTAAACATATTGATGGTCAGGGCAGAACTATGGGTGGCTGCGTTATGGGAGAGACTGAATTTATGGAAGACACCCTGTTACCTTTTCATCGCCACACAGGACCGGCTTTAAGTCCATTTAATGCTTGGGTAATTTTAAAAAGTATTGAAACATTCACTTTAAGAATGGAAAAACATTGCTCTAATGCCTTGAAGGTAGCAGAATTTTTAGAAAATCATTCAAAAATCGTAAGAGTTATTTATCCTGGACTTAAATCTCATCCTCAATATGATATCGCTCAGAAGCAAATGGCAAATGGTGGAGCTATGTTAGCTTTTGAAGTTAAGGGTGATAAAGATGATGCTTTTAGATTTATGAATAAATTAAATATTATTGATATTTCTAATAATTTAGGTGATGCAAAATCCCTTATTACTCATCCTGCTACCACTACTCACTCAAATATTGAAGAAGAGGAAAGAGAAAAAATAGGGATTACGCAAAATATGTGCAGATTATCTGTTGGCCTTGAGAATGCTGATGATTTAATTAATGATTTAAAGATAGCTCTTTCATAAAAGCCAAATAGTTTCTTGCAAAATAGAATTTTGTTAATATAATTTTTTAATAAATGTCCGTTTTTAAATAGCTTACCCAAGCATCGATAATTTAAAAATGGGATTTAACATTAATTACTCATTTTAAGTAAAGTTAATCATAAATTCTTAGTCTCACGTAAGAATAAAGGTGGTCGAATTTTTCATAATTTTTTGCTTAAATATTATAAATTATATTGCCAGAGTGATATTTTTTACTAGAAACTACCTATTTGAATTGATATTAATATATTTTAACTATGATGAAAAGAAATAAAATTGCTCTTATTGGGGCTGGAAATATTGGGGGAACCCTAGCTCATCTTATCGGCTTAAAAGATCTAGGTGATGTAGTGCTTCTTGATCTAAACTCTGGAACCGCTAAAGGTAAAGCATTAGATATTGAGCAATCTTCAGTTGTGGATGATTTTGATTCAAATATGATTGGAACTGATGATTATGCAGATATTAAAGATAGTGACGTTGTAATTGTAACTGCTGGAATTGCAAGAAAGCCAGGCATGAGTAGAGATGATTTAATTTCAACTAATACCAAGGTAATAAAATCAGTTGGTGAAGGCGTTAAGAAACATGCTCCAAATGCATTTGTGATTGTTATAACCAATCCACTAGATGCCATGGTTTATGTAATGCAAAAAGTTACAGGATTTTCTGCAAATAAAGTTGTTGGAATGGCTGGAGTACTTGATTCTGCTCGATTGTCTTTATTCTTGGCACAAGAATTTAATGTTTCTGTTGAAGATGTAACAAGCTTTGTTTTGGGTGGTCATGGCGATACTATGGTTCCTTTAATTAGATACTCCTCTGTTGCCGGCATCCCTGTTCCTGATTTAATTGAAATGGGCTGGACAACCAAAACTAAGATTGACAAAATAGTTCAAAGAACTAGAGACGGTGGTGCTGAAATAGTAAAATTACTTGGTAATGGCTCAGCTTATTATGCTCCTGCTGCCTCCGCAATTGAAATGGCAGAAAGTTATTTAAAAGATAAAAGAAAAATTTTACCAGTAGCCGCTAATTTAAATGGTGAATATGGTGTAAAAGATCTTTATATAGGTGTTCCTGCTATTATCGGCAAGAATGGTGTTGAAAAAATTATAGAAGTAAAATTAGGTTCTTCGGAAAATGCAATGTTGAAACGTTCAATTGAAGCAGTGAAGAAATTAATTGCCTCTTTACAATTTTAATAATCTAAATTTAAGTTTAAAAAATGAATATACATGAATATCAAGCCAAGGGAGTATTAAAAAAATACGGAGTTCCAGTCCCTGAGGGTTATCCAGCTTTTAATGTTAATGAGGCCGTTGAAGCGGCAAAAACTTTAAATAGTAATGGTCATAGTGTTTTTGTAGTAAAAGCTCAGATTCACGCTGGTGGAAGAGGTAAAGCTGGTGGCGTTAAAGTTGTTAAAACTATTGATGATGTTAAAATTCAGGCTTCTGAAATATTAGGCAAAACTTTAGTCACACATCAAACTGGCCCAGAAGGTAAAGAAGTTAAAAGACTTTACGTAGAAGCTGGCTCAAATATTAAAAATGAATATTATTTATCTGTTGTTTTGGATAGGGCTTCTAAATCTGTTGTTTTTATGGCTTCTACTGAGGGTGGAATGGAAATAGAAGAGGTTGCAGAAGAGGATCCAGATAAAATAGTTTCGGTTACAGTTGATACAGCTGCTGGAATTCAAGGGTTTCATGCTAGAAGGCTTGGTTTTGCCCTTGGATTTAAAGGTGACACATTAAAGAAGTTTACTAAAATAATATTTTCTTTATATAAAGCATTTTTAGCAACTGACGCTTCACAATTAGAGATTAATCCTTTAGTCGAAACTGAAGAAGGTGATATTATAGCTCTTGATGCAAAATATAATTTTGATGATAATGCTCTTTATCGTCAAGCTGAAATTAGAGAATTGCGAGATTTAGAAGAAGAAGATCCTTTAGAAATTGAAGCTTCAAATTATGATCTAAATTATGTAAAAATGGATGGTGAGATTGGTTGTATGGTCAATGGTGCTGGCTTAGCAATGGCAACAATGGATATTATTAAGCTTTACGGCTCTTCTCCTGCTAACTTTTTAGATGTTGGTGGTGGCGCCACTACTGAAAAAGTTACAGCAGCTTTCAAGATTATTTTATCTGATCCTAATGTAAAAGGTATTTTGGTTAATATTTTTGGTGGAATAATGCGTTGTGATATTATTGCTAACGGTATTATTGAGGCTGCAAAAGAGGTTAGTCTTGAAATACCTTTAGTGGTTAGATTAGAGGGAACTAATGTTGATTTAGGTAAAGAAATTCTTTCTGAGTCTGGTTTAGCAATTATTCCTGCTGATGATTTAGCGGATGCTGCCAAAAAAATTGTGGAAGCAGTTAAGTAATATAAATTAAAATTAAAATAATTAAAATATGTCAGTATTAGTTAATAAAAATACAAAACTTATATGTCAAGGCTTTACAGGAGCCCAGGGCACATTTCATTCAGAGCAAGCAATAGCATATGGAACTAATATGGTTGGTGGAGTTACACCTGGCAAAGGTGGTTCTGAGCATTTAAATTTACCAGTTTTTAATACAGTTTGGGATGCAAAAAAGAAAACTGATGCCAATGCTTCAGTAATCTACGTTCCCCCTCCTTTTGCTGCTGATGCAATTCTAGAAGCAATTGATGCTAACATTGAATTAATTGTTTGTATTACAGAAGGGATTCCTGTTTTAGATATGGCTAAAGTAAAAAAAGCTTTAATTGGTTCAGGATCAAGATTAATTGGTCCAAATTGCCCTGGAATTATTACTCCTGGTGCATGTAAAATTGGTATTATGCCTGGTCATATTCATAAAAAAGGTTCTGTTGGCGTTGTTTCAAGATCTGGAACTTTAACTTATGAAGCGGTTCATCAAACTACTAAAGCTGGACTTGGTCAAACTACCTGTATCGGTATAGGTGGTGATCCTATTAATGGTACTAACTTTATCGATTGCCTAGACATGTTCTTAAGCGATGACGAAACACAATCAATGATTATGATTGGTGAAATTGGCGGTAGTGATGAAGAGGAAGCGGCAGAATTTTTAAAACAAGAGGCTAAAAAAGGTCGTAAAAAACCTTGTGTTGGTTTTATTGCTGGTAAAACTGCGCCTCCAGGAAAAAGAATGGGCCATGCTGGTGCTATTATTGCTGGCGGCAAAGGTGGCGCTGATGATAAAATTGAAGCTATGAAATCAGCTGGAATTGCTGTTGCTGATAGCCCAGCTTCTCTTGGATCTACTTTAGTCGAATTACTTAAATAATATTATTTACCATAAATATCAATAATTAACCCAATAAATTATGACAGATACAAATAGACAAAAGGCCTTAGAGGCTGCAATGGCACAAATTGACAAGCAATTTGGTAAAGGTTCAGCTATGATGCTTGGACAAAAGCCAGCCATGGATATCGAAACCATATCAACCGGTTCTTTAAATCTAGACATTGCTCTTGGTGTTGGCGGTTATCCTCGAGGTAGAATTGTTGAAATTTATGGCCCTGAAAGTTCTGGAAAAACTACTTTAACAATTCATGCTATTGCTGAAGCGCAAAAACAAGGATTATCTTGTGCTTTTGTTGATGCTGAACATGCTTTTGACCCTGTTTATGCTAAAAATCTTGGTGTTAATATTGACGATTTAGTTATTTCTCAGCCTGATTGCGGTGAAGCTGCTCTTGAGATTTCTGATACTTTAATTAGGTCTGGAGGTGTTGATCTTCTTATTGTTGATTCAGTTGCTGCTTTAGTTCCTCAAGTTGAATTAGAAGCTGGAATGGCTGATAATCAAATGGGCTTACAAGCCAGATTAATGAGTAAAGCTTTAAGAAAATTAACAGGCTCAGTTTCTAAAGCTAATTGTACAATTATATTTATTAATCAAATTAGAATGAAAATTGGGGTAATGTTTGGGTCTCCTGAAACTACTACTGGTGGAAATTCTTTAAAATTTTATTCCTCAGTTAGGCTTGATATTAGAAAAGGTGCAGCCATTAAGGATAAAGATGAGATCTTGGGTAATGACACTAGAGTCAAGGTTGTTAAAAATAAAGTTGCCCCTCCTTTTAGAATGGCAGAATTTGAAATTATTTATGGAGAAGGAATTTGTAAAATAGGTGAAATCATTGATCTTGGTGTAAAATCTGATATTATTGATAAATCTGGCTCTTGGTATGCCTATAAGGGTAATAAAATTGGTCAAGGTAAAGAAAATGTTAAGAAATATCTAAAAGATAATGCGGAAATTGCTAAAGAGATTGAGGAGCTAGTGAGAGCTAAAGCTTCTGACGATTCGTCTGATGATTCTTTAAAAGATAAATCAAAAGACAAGAGTAAAGCTAAGGCTGTAGCTGCTTAATCTATAAAAAGTGATTAAAATATTAATTTAAGAAATCAAAATTTTGCACCCGTGGCTCAACTGGATAGAGTACTTGACTACGGATCAAGAGGTTAGAGGTTCGAATCCTCTCGGGTGCACCATAATACCAAATATCATTTTTAAAATTAAGTTAAAATAATAAATAATCTAACTTTATATTTTTTGATAAAAATCTATAAAAAGCCTCGTTAAAATATCAACATATTGAAGACTCTTTTTTATAATTTATTGTTACAATAATGAAGCACAATAAAAGTAAAATTATTAAAAAAAATAATCAGCTGAATGTTAGTGCTATTTTATTACCCATTGTTATTTCGGTAATATTATTATTGATTAAGTTATATGGTTATTTTATTACTGGTTCTTTAAGTATTCTTTCCTCATTTTTAGATTCATTCATGGATGCTTTTGTCTCTGGATTAAATATGGCTGCAGTAATTTATGCTTCAAAACCACCAGATGAAGATCATCCTTTTGGTCATAATTCTATAGAAGATATTGTTGGTTTAATTCAGGCAACATTTATTGCTACCTCTGCTATTTTTATCTTATATAAAGCTTTTGATAATATCGTAAATCCTCAAATTATAGAAAATAATATTATTGGTATTTGGATAATGTGTATTTCTTTAATATTATCATTATTTATCGTAATTTATCAAAAATATATTATCAGAAAAACTAATTCTGTTGTAGTGGAATCGGATATGATGCATTATTTAACAGATGTTTTGGTATCTGGGGCAATAATTATTTCATTATTCTTGGCTGCTTATCCTATGTTAGGTTTTATGGATCCAATTTTAGCTAGTCTAATCGCTTTTTATATATTATCTGCCGCCCTTAGAATTGGAAAAAGATCTTTTAATAATTTAATGGATAAAGAATTAAGCTTAAGTGAACAGAATAAAGTTAAGAAAATCATTGCTAATAATAAAGATGTTAAAGGATATCATGCTTTTAAAACGAGACGTTCTGGCAATAGGGTGTTTGTGCAGATGCATGTAGATTTAGATAAAAACCTTAATTTATTGAAGGCTCATGATATTATTGATGAATTGGAGCATAAAATTTCTGATTTATGGCTTGAATCTGATGTTATTATTCATATGGATCCAGTTTAATTCTGGCGCAATGCCAGATCACATCTTTAAAATAGGTGAAAATAATAAATAATCTAATACCAATTCCCATCTTTAAAATGGGTTAAAATAATAAATAATCTAACTTTATATTTTTTGATTAAAATCATAAAAAGCCTCGCGAAATATGTACATATTACGACTCGTTTTTTATAATTTTTCTTACAAAAAATATTTTGTTATATCATTCATTAAAGACGGGAGTTGGTATAACTTCATATTTTTTGCTTAAAACTACAAAAGGCCTCGTATAATATGAACATACTACAACTCATTTTTTACCAATTTTACCATAAAAATATTTAGCATTTAATTTATTTATAAGTTAAAATGGTACAATATTTCAATGGCAGCTTTCTTGCTTGGCTGTTCTTTAGAGTTTAGCCCTAGGGTTTTTAATATTTCTTGACTTTCTTTAATTTGTTCCTCTTGCTTCTCTTTATTTGTCATTAATTGTTCTAATTTTTGGGCAATTTTTTCAGCTTTGCAATTATCTTGTAGCATTTCTGGTATAAGTTCTCTGTTTAAGATTAGGTTAATTATGTTAGCAAATTTAACTTTCACCAATCTTCTTAAGATGAAATAGGTTAGGGCATTTGTTTTATAGGCGATGATCATTGGTATTTTATAAAGAGCTATTTCTAGAGTGTTAGTTCCTGATTTAGCAAGAGCAAGGTCTGTATTATTAAATAACTCTATCTTATCTTCTTGATCGATTATAATTGACTTAAAATTATAATTTTGTGATATTTTGCTAATTATACCTTTTGTTCTTGCTATAATTGGTAAGCAAATCGTTAAATTTTTATGGGTTTTTTGAATAATTTGAATAGCTTTAATCATTTCCGGGAAAATACGTTTAATTTCTCCTATTCTGCTTCCTGGGGTTAGGCAAATTATTTTATTAGTAGTATCTATTTTGTATTTTTCTCTAAAATTACTATTTTTAATTAGAGTATAATTTTCAACTATGGGGTGGCCAATGAATTTGGTTTTTAGACCATATTTTTTAAAATATGGCGGTTCAAAGGGTAATATTACTAGCAGTAAATCAAATAATTTAGCTATTTTCTTTGCCCTTTTTGCACGGTAGGCCCAAACTGTTGGAGCTATAAAATGTATTTTCTTAATTCTCTGAGATATTTGATATTGTTGTAATTTTTTAATGACACGGAAGCAGAAATCAGGAGCGTCAATGGTAATAACGATATCAGGTTGAAATTTAATAATTTCTTGGGTAGTTTGATTGATTCTTCTAATTAATTTTGGAATATGGGGTATTATTTCAAAAAATCCCATTAATGATAATTCTGACATGTCAAAAATTGATTTTAAACCTTCTTTTTCTAAATCTGGACCACCAACTCCACTGATTTTTAACTGTTTTCCTGCAAAATCTGGATTATCTTTTATTTCATCTTTGATATTTTTTAGTAACTTGCCTCCAAGTACATCTCCTGAGGCCTCCCCTGCTATTACAAATAATTTAATGGTATTTTTACTCATTTTTTTGCTGAAGAAATAATTGATTTTTAATTTAATTTATCTATTATACTAATATAAATCAATTTATTAAAAGATCAAAGTAATTTATTATGACAAGAAAAATAGCGGTTGTTGGTGCAACAGGAAATGTTGGTAGAGAAATATTATCAATTTTATCAGAAAGAAATTTTCCGGCTGATGAGGTTGTTGCTTTAGCCTCAAGTAGATCAGTTGGTAGAGAGGTTAGCTATGGCGATAAAAAAATTCTAAAGATTCAGGATTTAGAGAAGTATGATTTTAATGGAACTGCTATTGCCCTATTTTCTCCCGGAGGTTCAGTTTCAGCTATTCATGCTCCTAGGGCTGCTAAATCTGGCTGCGTAGTTATAGATAATACTTCACATTTTAGAATGCATGATGACGTTCCTTTAATTGTGCCAGAGGTTAACCCTGAAGATATAGGAAATTATAAAGAGTCAAATATTATTGCTAACCCTAATTGCTCTACTATTCAGATGCTTGTAGCTTTAAAACCTCTTCATGATCTTGCTATTATTAAAAGAATCGTTGTTTCTACATATCAGTCAGTTTCTGGTGCTGGAAAAGACGCTATGGATGAGTTATTTAATTCTACCAAGAAAATCTACCAAAATGAAATGGCGCCACCAAAAAATTTTACTAAAAGAATTGCTTTTAATGTTATTCCTCATATCGATGTTTTTATGGAAGATGGCTCAACCAAGGAAGAGTGGAAAATGAGAGTTGAAACTCAGAAAATTCTAGACAAATCTATTGAAGTTAGTGTTACTTGTGTTAGGGTTCCTGTATTTGTATCTCACGCTGAGGCTATCAATATTGAATTTGAAGAAGAAATTTCAGTGCAACAGGCTCGTGAAGCTTTGAGGGAAGTTGATGGGATTATGGTACTTGATGATCCTTCTAGAAATATTTATTCAACACCAGCTGAGGCTGCAACTCAAGATCCTGTTTTTGTTTCTAGAATCAGAAAAGATGATACTGTTAAAAATGGCTTAAATATTTGGGTAGTTGCTGATAATTTAAGAAAGGGAGCGGCTCTTAATGCTGTGCAAATCGCAGAGATTCTAGTAAAAGAACACGGGTTATAGATAGCCAGTATTATTTTTAAATGTTTAATATTTTAATCATTTTGTGTTATTAAATATTGCTGTAACAAATTCAGTTGATAGATTAATTAATGATTTTTTGCTATTTCTAGCTAGTGAAAAAAGATACTCAAAAAATACCATTATCTCCTACAGGACTGATTTAAATATCTTCTTTTCTTTTTTAAATAAATATTTAGGTAAGAAAATAGATATGAATGATTTAGAGGAATTAGAGAATCAGGATTTTAGATCGTTTTTGGCGCAGCGACATGATGAGGAGATTGCTAATATCTCTAACGCTAGAACTGTCAGTGTTTTACGCTCCTTCTTTAGATATTTAAATAAATCTAAGAAAATTCTAAATAATAAGATTTATAATATTAAAATACCCAAAATACCTAAATCTTTACCTAAGGCAATTGAGGAAATTGATATTAACCAAATGTTATCCTTAATTAAAGATTTCAATAAAGAGGAATGGTGTTATTTGCGTGATTTGGCTCTAGTTACCCTTATTTATGGAGCTGGTCTGCGACTATCTGAGGCTCTAATGATAACTAAAAGCGATCTTTGTAACGATGAATTTATTTTAATTAAAGGCAAGGGAGGCAAGGAGAGAATGGTTCCTATTTTACCAATTATCCTAAAAAGAATTAATAATTATTTACAAACTTGTCCCCATGGGATTTCTAAATATGATGCTGTCTTCTTAGGAAAAAGAGGTGGAGCTTATAATCCAGCCTTATTTCAGTCGCTAATTAGAAAAATTAGGAAATATTTACAATTGCCAGATTATGTCACTCCTCATGCTTTTCGTCACTCTTTTGCAACTCATTTACTAGAAGAAGGCGGAGATTTACGTTCTATTCAGGAATTACTGGGTCATTCTAGTCTTTCTACAACACAAAAATATACAGCGGTAAATAAAAGAAGGATATTAGATGTTTATGCTAAGATAAATCCAAGAGATAATGACTCTGCTATTTAAAAATTAGATTTTCTTGAAAGCTAAATATCTATTAATTTTTAGCATTAATGTTGAAATTGGTTGCATTTTATTTAATTATAAAATAATATTGCAAAAATCCTACCCAGATTTATAGATATTTATAAATTTAAAGGCCCCTTCGTCTAATGGTTAGGACACCACCCTTTCACGGTGGGAATACGGGTTCGAATCCCGTAGGGGTCACCATCTTTAAATTTCAGTTATAACAATATTGGCAAAAACATGATTTGTGGAGCCATTACCTATTATTTGTAGATAAGCCTTTTCTCCTTTTGGTACTAGGGTTTGTTGATATAATGCTATTTCTGTTTCCTTTTCAATTTTAATGATACCGTTAATATAAGAAGCAGTGTGAAATCCTGAATTTGCTATTGTTCCAGTTAGTAATTTATCGCTCATTTTAGGATTGTCAGTTTTTTTCATAAGCATTGCATAACCGGGCATATTTTTTGCACCTTTGCCCATGGGTACAATTTTTGATATAGCCATGATCCGATAATAGCCTTTTGATAGTATGATGCTGGATTTGGTGTATTTTATGCCTCGAGCGTGAACTTTGTCGAATTCTCTAATATTTAATTGTCCCTTAATATATTCTTTATTTTTAGTACCATATTCTTCCATGCTAATAAATTTCTTACCGCTATTCTGATTTAATAGTGCACATCCTGATAAAGAAATACATAGGATTAATAAAGAAGAAATTTGAGAATTCTTGCTTATTAAATATTTTATCATAATTTTGAAAATTAATTATTTATAGATTTCTCTGATTCAGAATTATTTTCTGGCTCTAGTAAATCTTTAATTAGGGTTAAGAAGTGAGGAACCCAATCTTCTGATTTCTTACCAAATTTTTTCTTAATCTCATTCATTAGATATAAAGTGTTTGGAGTGGCAGCTAAAATAGAAGCAACATCCATCATTTGAGATAAATCTAGGGTAGAGATTATGGTGTCATCTGCATGTTTTAATAAAAATTGCCTATTATTGATGTTTAGCTGTGGTAGAATTTGATATTCTTCATCGCTTAGCCCAAAAACAGTTTTATAATATTCGTTTGGCGCTGGATTTGGTAAAAATATTTGGGTAGCAATATTGTCGTGAATGTCGCTTTTAGCGGCATCTTCGATATTTTTGGTAGCCAAGATAATCATACAATTCTTTTCCTTCATTCGTTTTAACCAGTTGTTAATATCTGGACCAAGGGCGTAATTATCTAGTAATTCCCATGCTTCGTCTAAAACTAATATAGAAGGAGAGCCATCAAGGCTATTTTCAATTTTTCGTAAGAGATAAGTTATAACGGGGATTAAAATAGGCTTTTTATCAATTATGGGACTGAGATCTATTGCATTTACTCTGTTATCTCTAAAATTTGCTGGAACTTCGTGGTCAAACAGGAATGAATATTTTCCTCCCGAATGCCAAGGTTGAAGTTTTTTATAGATATTTTGCGTGTCTTTAGTGTTAAATAATTCAGCTGCTTTGGATAAAAGTATAATATTTTGTTTTATAATTTCATCAACAATATTAGGTATTAGATCTAATTCTTCTTGTACTATTTTTTCTTTTCCATATTTTGTTAAGCATACAAACCAATTATGTAGAAATAATCTATTTTCATCAGTTTTTTTAAGGCTTAAAGGGCACATTCTTAAAGTTTCAGCGTGATCTAGGTTTTTGCTTAAAGATAAATAATTGCCCTCGATAGCATTTATAAATATTTTACCAGATTTGTTATATCCAAAATAATATAATTTACTATTAAATTTTTCTGCTTGCGCTATTAGGAAATTGAGTAATATTGTTTTCCCGGATCCTTTTGGTCCAATAATCATGGTATGACCGTTATCCTGATTGTGAAAATTAAAGAAATAAGGGGTTTCCATGATGGTTCTAAATACTGTGACAGCATCTCCCCAGTGATTACCTGCTAAATTTCCAGCTGGAAAATTGTGCAAAGAGGCAAATCCACCTATTCTGCCAATATTAATAGGTTTCTGTCTTCTTAAAAAGGAGAAGTTACCCGGCAATTGTGACCAAAAACAGAGTTCAGTAAAAATATCCTCTCTTACTGTAACCAGACCTAAATCCTGCAATCTTTTTAATGAAATATTAAGATCTTGGGATAGGCCTTGAGAGGTTTTATTGATCAACATTATTGTTATTTGCTGTTTACCATAATCTGTAACAGATCCAGAATCTCCCCCTATTATATTTTTTAGGCCTGATAAATTTCTCATATTATTACTATCACTTACATCTAAGATATAATTCTGATAATCTAGATCAATTAACGCATCTTTTCTGCTGATGAAATCTATTGATTGTGTAACAATAAATTCTTGCGGCAATTGTAAAAAATTATCCAAAGCTGCCACTGAAATTTCTTGATATTCCTTTACAGATAACATGCAGGCGTAATTTGCTGTATCATTTCCAGAAACGGCAATATTATTATTTCCAACTGCTAAACCATAATTTGATACTAATTCTTCAGACATATCTGTTGTGGTTAAAGGGTATCTGTCTTCATTTAAATTAATAATTTTACCGAAGAATCTCATGGGTTCTGAATAATATGCATTGCCAAATTTATTAACTCCTAGAATTTTAGCACCATAATGATTGAGGTCTTTCATTGCTTCCGTAGTTATCGTATTCAATTCTTTATAAGATTTTTCTAATTCTGTCTTATGTAGTTTTTTAATTGAAGAAAATGAGAAAGAATTCAATATATTTTTTACATTAGAAATAGACGTGTCATATCCCTCGATAATTACTGTAATATATAATTCATTAACATATTGATTATCTAATTTATTGACTTTATGCCAAGCTGAGTTTAGTTTTTGAGTAAATATATTTTGATATTCTCCTTTTGGGGCGATATTTTTCTTTCTTCTAATGGTACTAATCCATAAGGCAAACTTGTCTGATTTAATATTATCAAGTAAAGTATCGCGAATTGTTTCTCTAAGATTTATGAATTCTGATGATATATTTTCATGATTAAAGCCAGTTATTCTGATGACTTTCATTAATTCGCCGTTTTTAGTAATAATGGTATTACGATTATAATAACCTATAAATGGTACAAAATCCGTATTAGGGTTTTCATAAGAAGCTGTTCTGGAGATTTTACTAGGATCTTCTCTTTGAGCTCTTCTTAATTTGAATTTTGACATTTATTTTTTATTATTAATATAATCTCTTTTAATATGTCCTGTATATAATTGGCGAGGTCTGCCTATTTTGAATTCTTTATCTTCCACCATTTCTTTCCATTGAGCTATCCAGCCAGAGCAACGAGCAATGGCAAAAATTGCTGTAAATAATGTTACGGGAATATTGAGTGCTTTATATATAATTCCAGAATAAAAATCTACATTAGGAAATAATTTTCGTTTGATAAAATACTCATCGTTTAAGGCTATTCTTTCTAATTCAACGGCTATATCTAATAGTGGATCATTTTTAATGCCAAGTTCGGCAAGAATTTCATCGCAAGATTCTTTTAAAACAGCTGCTCTTGGATCATAATTTTTATAAACCCGATGACCAAATCCCATTAATTTAAATGGATCGTCTTTGTCTTTGGCGCGTTTAATGAAACCGGCTATGTTATTTTTGGAACCAATTTGTTTTAACATTTCTATTACCGCTTCATTAGCTCCTCCATGACTAGGGCCCCAAAGCGAGGCTATTCCAGCACCAATGCAGGCAAAGGGATTTGCTCCAGAGGATCCGGCGAGCCTTACGGTGGAAGTAGATGCGTTTTGTTCGTGATCTGCATGAAGAATTAATATTTTCTCCATTGCTTTAGAGATGGCTGGACTAACTTTATAATTATTTATTGAAGTAGAAAATAACATATTTAAGAAATTTTCTGCAAATCCTAAATCTGGTCTTGGTCTAACTATAGGTTCTCCAATAGAGTATTTATATGCCATTGCTGCCAATGTCGGTAATTTTGCTATAATTTTATATACAATTTCATTTCTACCATCTGAAGTTGAGGTTTCTGCGGTATCATGATAAAATGCAGATAAAGAAGCTACGGCTCCAACAAGAATTGCCATTGGGTGAGCTCTTCTTGGGAATCCTCTATATAAGAATTGTAACTGCTCATGAATAATCATGTGTTTTTGAATATTATGCTCAAAATCATCATATTCTTTTTTCTTTGGAAGATCGCCGTTAACAAGCAAATAGCAGGTTTCTAAATAATTGCTCTGAGTAGCTAGATCTTCTATTGAATAGCCGCGATGACGCAAAATTCCTTTATCTCCATCGATATAGGTTATTTTAGATTTGCAAGATGCAGTTGAGATGAAGCCTGGATCATAAGTGAATTTATTGCTCTCTTTTAGTAAAGATGTGATATCAATGACATCTTGTCCAATTGATGCCTTGTGAATAGGAAAAATGATCTCTTTACCGTCCGGTAAGATTAATTTTGCTTCATTTTTAATATTTCCCATTTTTCTCCTAATTAATTTATTACTTGATTTTAATATCAAATTTATATTATTATGATTATAATATTTTATATTTATTTTTTCAATTAATTTGTTCAATGAATTCACTGAATTTTCAAAAAAAAGAAAAAGATACTAGGGTTGTAGTTGCTATGTCTGGAGGAGTTGATTCTTCTGTTGCGGCTGTAATGCTAAAGAAGCAAGGATATGAGGTTATTGGAATTACTTTACAGCTATATGATCATGGTGCAGTAATTAATAATAAGAAAGCTTGTTGTGCTGGTCTTGATATAAAAGATGCAAAAAATATTGCTTTAGAGTATAATTTTCCTCATTATGTTCTGGATTATGAAAGTATTTTTAAGGAATCTGTTATTGAAGATTTTGCTGATAGTTATCTAAGGGGTGAAACGCCAATTCCATGTATAAAATGTAATCAGTCAGTAAAATTTAAAGATTTATTTAAAGTGGCAAAAGATTTGGGGGCAGATTGTTTGGTTACTGGCCATTATGTGCAAAGAATATTTGATAATAAGGAGATTAAGATGTTAAAAGGAATTGATCAAAATAAAGATCAGAGCTATTTTTTATTTGCAACAACCAAAGATCAATTAGATTTCTTAAGATTTCCTTTGGGAGATAAAACAAAAAAAGAAACTAGAAAAATAGCTAAAGAATTTGATATAAAAATTGCCGATAAGCCAGATAGTCAGGATATATGCTTTGTTCCCGATGGAAATTATCAGAAAGTTATTAATAAAATTCGTCCTACTTCTTTTAAATCTGGTGATATTATCGATTTATCAGGAAATATTTTAGGCAAGCATGATGGTATTATTAACTATACTATTGGTCAAAGAAAAGGTCTCGGTATTTCAAATAAAGAGCCGCTTTATGTAGTGAAAATTGATCCTAAAAAAAATCAAGTCACAGTTGGTTATGAGCATGATTTATTGGGACAAGAATTTGCTATTAAAGAGTTAAATTGGCTAGGAAATGATGATATTTTTAATAATGAAATAGAATTTGAAGTTAAATTAAGGTCGGTAGGTAATTTACAAAGAGCTATTATAAAGGCAGATAAAAATAATCAAACTGCAATTATAAAAATGGTAAAGTCAACCAGAGCAATTACTAAGGGGCAGGCTTGCGTTATTTATGATGGTGATCGCGTTATGGGTGGAGGTTGGATCAATGAGGTTATGCCTCCCATTTTACAGATGGTGCAATATGAAGAGGAAAATGCCTAATAATATAAGGCGGAAAAATCAAGAAGCAGCCGCAGAAGCGGCAGAAGCAAAAAAAAGTAGAAGTTTCACAGCAATTTTACCATAAAAATATTTAGAATTTAATTCATTTATAAGTTAAAATGGTATTATTCATGCTTCTGCTGTAGGTAGTCTTGAGAAGGTGAAGATGATAATATCAAGCCAAAAGGATGTTCTCCTAAATTTACAACAAAGGAGGAGGCCTTAAATAAATTGACCAATGATAGCAAGAGCGCTAATTATAGCCGTATCTGATCTTAAAATCCTATTTCCCAAGCTAATTTTGTGAATATTCTGCATTTTATAAAAATTTTCAAATTCTTTTTTTGAAAAACCGCCCTCTGGGCCAATAAAAACTATAATCTCTGCTGTATTTTTGAGATCTATTTTATTTAAAACCTCATTAGCATTATTATTTTTAATGGATTCATCACATAAAATTAGAATCTGTTTTTCATTTAAATTATTTAAATATTTATTTAATTTTGTTATTGGTAATAATTCTGGAATATCAATTCTTTCACATTGTTCGCAGGCTTCTTTGATATTAGCTAGAAAACGTTTCTGATTAATTTTGTCAATAACAGAGTGATTAGTTATTATTGGCTGAAACTTGTTAACCCCCATTTCCGTTGCCTTTGCTGCCACAAAATCAATTCTAACATTTTTTACCGGGGCAAAGGCTAGAGTTATATTTGATGAAATATCCTGTTTTTTAGTTTTGGAAATAATTTTAACAAGGCAATCTTTTTTGTTAATCTGAGTGATTTGCGCCTGAAATTCACCATCAATACCATTGAAAATGAGAATTTCATCATTTATTTTTAATCTCATAACTTTAATTAGATAATCAAAATCGTTATTTTTGATTTCAATTGAACTATCTTTGATGATATTTTCTTGATAAATAAATAATCTTGTTAGTTTCATGTTGGATTTATTCTTGTTTTTAAAAAATTTTAATATATAAAATATAGAAAATTCTAAATTAAAATTCTATAGTGTTAATTATACCAAATCCCATCTTTAAAATGGGTTAAAATAATAAATAATCTAACTTATATTTTTTGATTAAAATCATAAAAAGCCTCGTTAAAATATGAACATACTGACGATTCTTTTTTTATAATTTTTATCTAAAAAATATTTTGTTATATTATTCATTAAAGATTAAGAATTGGTATTGTTATTTTTAACTATTTTAAAGATGAATTTTGGTATTAATTCAAAATATTGATATTTTATGTATTTCTTGGCTCTAGCAATAATTTTAATATCAATTAATTTTCTTTTTCTAAGAAAGAAATTAGAAAATATTAATGTTAATAGTAATTCTAAATCATTAAAGCCACATTATTTATATTGCTTTATTTTATGGTCTGCAATATTTATTATTTTATCTTTGTTTGCTATAAATGATATAAAATTCTTGTTAAAATTTATTATTTTAGCGATATTGCTATTTTCCTCTTCATTCCTCACTTTATTTTTACTAAAAAAAGGCTTTAATGCCAAGAAGCATCTAGAGGGTTTTACAAGATATTTGATGATGATCTGCACTTTATGTGGAATTATAATAACTCTGCTTATAACTTTTTCAATATTATTTGAAGCAATTAGATTTTTTAAAATAGCAGGATTTTTTAATTTTATTTTAGGCACAAGCTGGAATCCTCAAATCGCAGTTTATGAGGGGCAAGCTGTCAGTGATAGTTCTTTTGGTATGATTCCAATTTTTACAGGAACTTTATTAATAACATTTATTGCGATGATTTTTGCTGCTCCACTTGGTTTATTTGGTGCAATTTATCTTTCGCAATATGCCAAAAAATATGTTAGAGATATTCTGAAGCCAATATTAGAGATATTAGCTGGAATTCCTACTGTGGTTTATGGCTATTTTGCTGCAGTGGTAATTGCCCCATCTTTAAAAATATTTTTTAATTATTTTAATATCAATATAGCCTCAGAAAGCGCTCTTGGCGCAGGATTTGTTATGGGTATAATGATTATTCCATTTATTTTATCTCTTTCTGAAGATGCAATTAGCGCTGTTCCTGCGTCTCTTAAAGATGGAGCATTAGCACTTGGAAGCACTAAATCTGAAACAATAAAAAAAGTAATATTAGCTAGTGCATTTCCAAATATTATTAGTGCGATGTTACTTGCTGTCTCAAGGGCAATTGGTGAAACGATGATTGTAGTAATGGCGGCTGGGTTAGTTGCTAAATTAACTGTTAATCCTCTAGAGTCTGTGACAACAGCAACTGTGCAAATCGTTACACTTTTGGTTGGAGATCAAGAGTCTGATAGTCCAAAAACACTTGCTGCATTTGCTCTGGGTTTAGTGTTATTCGTAACAACATTAATTTTAAATATTATAGCCTTAATAACTGTTAAGAAATTTAAAGTAAAATGATGAAGATACAGGATCAGATAAAATTAAGTTTACAAAAAAGACATAAGCAGGAGAAGATTTTTAAGGCTGCTGGAATTTTTGCAATAATATTATCATTGTTATTTTTGATTATTTTATTTGCATCAGTTATATCAAAGGGTTACAGTGCTTTTCTTAGTAATAAGATTGCAATTGAATTTGAGGTAAAAGAAGAATATTTGACTAAAAAAGCAAGATATAGAAAAATTACTAAAAACATTATATTAGAAAAATTTGGAAATATTGAAGATAGGAGTGACAGACTTCAGCTAATGGGTTTATTCAGCAGATCCTTTAAAAAAGAATTGAAGGATTTTTTAGAGAGTAATCAGGATAAAGTTAATCAGAAGGTAAGAGTATGGTTTACTGCATCTTCAAATGTTGATATCTTTTTAAAACAATTTCTTAATAAAAAACAATTTGAAATTAACGAAACTAATTTAACAAAAAGACAAATAAATTGGATTAATGAATTATATAAAAATGACAATATTAAAGAAGTCTTTAATATTAATTTTTTGAAAAATGCAGATTCTAGAGAGTCGGAAATAGCAGGTATTGGAGCTGGTATTACTGGATCATTCTTTACAATAATTATATTTTTACTTTTTGCATTTCCAGTTGGGGTAATGGCGGGAATATATTTAGAAGAATTTGCTAAGAAGAATATTGTTACAGATATTATTGAAATATCTATTAATAACTTGGCTGCCATACCTTCAATTTTATATGGCTTGCTTGGTTTGATTGTTTATTTAAATATGATGCATTTACCCAGATCTTCAGCTATAGTTGGTGGATTAACACTATCTTTGCTGGTTTTGCCAATAATAATTATTGCAACCAGAAATGCTATAAATACAATTCCAACTTATATTAAAGATGCTGCAATTGCTCTTGGGGCATCAAAAATGCAGATTATTTTTCATTATATATTTCCTCTTTCACTTCCTGGAATAATGACTGGAACTATTTTAGCTATTTCACGCGCTTTGGGAGAGACGGCTCCCTTAATTATGATAGGAATGATTGCATTTGTTGCTGATGTGCCTACCTCTTTTAGTGATCCTACTTCGGTTCTGCCGGTTCAGGTTTACTTATGGTCTGATGCTCCAGAGCCAGGATTTGCTGAAAAAACAGCTGGTGCAATTATGATTTTATTGATATTTTTAATATCTTTTAATGCAATTGCAGTTTATTTACGTAAGAAATTTGAAAAGAAATGGTAAAATTAGTTGGAATATTAAATATTACTCCAGATTCATTTTCTGATGGAGGAAAATATAATACTATTCAGAATAGTATTTTAAGAGTGGAAGAGCTAATTATGCAAGGCGTAAGTATAATTGATATTGGAGCGGAATCAACTAGACCAGGTGCCTCACCAATTACACATAAAGAGGAGTGGCAAAGATTGCAATTTATTTTACCTTATGTCATTGAAATAGCTCATAAAAATAATGTTAGAATAAGTATTGATAGCAGGCATTACCTTACTATTAAAAAGGCTTTGGAAGAGTTTAACATTGATATCATCAATGATGTTACCGGCTTTAGAAGTACTAATATGTTAAATTTAGCTATTGCATCGCAAAAGCAAATAATTTTAATGCATAATTTAGGGGTTCCGGTACTAAAAAGTAAAATAATGAAACCTAATTCTGATGTGGTTTGCTCAATAAAGCGCTGGATGCAAAGAAAAATTACTTTTTTAACAAATAAGGGCATTAAGAAAGAAAATATTATTTTTGATCCAGGAATAGGGTTTGGTAAGAATATTGAACAATCTTGGCAAATATTAAATAATATGGATAAATTTCAAGATTTAGGTATTGAAATATTTGTTGGCCATTCCAGAAAAAGTTTCTTAGAATCTGACGATATTAGTTCTAAAGATGAAAAAACATTAGAAATATCAAAATTTCTAATTAGTAAAGGTGTTGATTATTTAAGAGTTCACAATGTTGAGTTGCATAAGAATCTTTTGGCGACTAATAACTTTCATTAAAAATGGGAAATGGCACAATAAAGTTCTCTTGACTATTAAAGTTTGAGGTTTTATGATGATGGATCAATTAATACTGCATTTCTTTAAGGGTTTTTTTAGAATCAAGAAATTGGTATAAGATAAATATGTGATATCAATTTATAGATATATTTGATATTTTATTAAAATTAGTTTTTAGGAATTATGGCACAGGTAGATATACATCCAAAACAACATAAAATAGTTGCACAATTAAATGATGGCAGCAAGATTGATATTGTTACTAGCTATGGTAAAGATGGTGAAGTATTAAAATTAGATATTGATCCAACTAATCATCCGGCTTGGCAGGCTGACGGTAAATCTTTCATTAATGTTAATGATGATAGGGTTAGTAAATTTAACAAGAAGTTTGGTGGTTTTGATTTTGGCGTTAAATCAGAAGCAGATTCGGATCAATAAATTCTAAACATTTTCAGTTTTTAATCTCAAATAATTTTGAATTATGAAGAACAAAAAAGTTCTTTGTATGTCTGGCTGGGCGCAAAAACCTGGCTCTCTATCTAGTCTATTGCAAAATAAATATAATAAATCTGATATTTTGGATTTTGATTATTCTGTTTTTGCAAATATCGATGATTTCTATAAAAATATATTCGATAATGAGTTAAATCCTGAAGTTGCAGTTGGGTGGAGTTTGGGCGGGCAATTGCTTTGTCGCTTGATTGAAAAAAAAATTATCAAACCAAAGCTTCTAATTTTAATTTCAACCCCTTTTCAATTTGTTAAATCGGCAAAAATTCCAGCGGCAATGCCCAGGAAATCTTTTGATAAGTTTCATCATGATTTCGTTTCAAAGCCCGATAAAACATTAAAGAAGTTTGCATTATTGATGAATATTAATGATAAAAATGGAAAAGAGTTAGCTTCCAATCTTGATATTCATGATAAAAATCATCAAAATCTTGTATTTTGGCTGGATGAATTGGCAAGATTTTCTTGTTTTGATATTGATTTTAATAATTTTCCTAAAACTATTATTTTTCACGGAAAAGAAGACATGGTGGTTCATGAAAGTCAGAGTGCTTTTTTTAAAAACAATATTAATAAATCTTCTTTATTTTCAATAAAGGATTGTGGCCATGTTCCTATGTTAAATAATTCTGAATTTATTAGAAATACCATTAAAATAAATCTCTAGCAAATAATCTAATACCAGTTGCAATAATACCAATTCCCAT
>CAJQHT010000045.1 GCA_905478245.1 uncultured Rickettsiales bacterium
TCTTTAGTAATATGTTTTGAAGAGTAGGTCATGATAATTAGAGTTTATGTTGTTAAAGACTCTGATTATTTTAGCTGGCTTTATTTATTATTCAAGGAAGAAATTAATTTATGGAAATGGTATAATAACGAGAAAGGTTTGCAAGAACAATCAAGCCTTTAAATTCGGCAAAATGATTTTTTGATATTTCTTTTATTAAAAACCTACGTTTATAATAATCTAAATTAAGATTATTTCATGAAATTAAGAAATTGCAAAAAAAAACAAAAAAATCCAGAAATTTTTTAAGGCTTTAACATAATTATCTAAACTACCATCTATAATAAAAACCTTAAAATATTTCCTCTTATGAAAGTCAATAAAATTATCTGGATGGCCATTGTCTGCAATTTCCATTGTAGTAAAAGGATTCAGAGATAAGCCTGATTGAGAACTTGCTCCACCCTTGCAAATATAGAGAATTTAAGAATTCACGATCTTAGGAGAACTTTAGCAACTTACCTCAATAAAACTGAGAGTAATCCTTTTATTATTAGCACAATTTTAGGTCATCAAAATACAGGAGTTACAGAAATTTATGCTAGAACTAGTCTTGAAATGCAAAAAGATGCTATTGGTAGGGCTTGGGATAAAATTCAGGAATTTATTGACAGTGATGATTTGAAGTTTTGGTGAAGAATTTAAAAGAATATTTTTGCCAATAATTTTAGTATGTAAGTTTACTCTTACTATTTTTATAAATTTCTTCAATTTTGGAAGACTCCTTTAAATGTTGAGGCAAGTGTCGGTATATGCCTTTATTAATATTTCTGATTATAAAAATAACGAATTCCTTATCATTTTTTATTCTATCAGAGGCATACTTAAAATTACTGGCGATAGACCTGGATGCATCAATTATTATCTCTTTGTCGTCAAAAAGCTCCTTATTTATAAAACGAATACTAACATATCTCTCTTTTAATAAAGATCTTACTAAATCTTTATCAGAATAATAATTTCGGATTTCAGGAAATCTTTTTTCAAAATTGTCTAATTTATCTCTATCCAATCTTTTGATTTTAAGTTCTTTTTCTTTATATTCCCATTTCTTTAAGTTTTGATTATATTCCAGAACAGCTGACGATTTCTTTTTTCCGTCATCAAAACAATTATTTGAAATATTACCTATTTTTACCAGATTTGCATTCCATGAATTGAATTGCATAGATATACAATAACCCCTATCTATCTTAAACGACAATTGGAATTTATTATTGTTTATCTCGTATAGTTCAATTTTTGCTGAATCTGACTCTCCTCCAGAGCGAATGGAAACAAATTTTGTATAATCCGGCGTAAAATAAGGAAAATCAGATAATTCTGCCATATCACCATTTATTACATTCACCACTGCATAGCCATCCCAATGGGCGCCACCATCCGTTTTCTTAAAAACTAGATATTTATCTTCAATAAAATCTTTAAATATAAAATGCTGTCCTTTGCAATAACTATTCCTTTTGCAATAACTAAGACTTATTGCGTTGCCATCTTGAGTCTTAAAATTATATCCCTTATTATCTTTGGTGATTTGGTTTTGATATTTATGCAGCAAATATTTCTCTTTTAATTCATTTTCAGTGAATGCATTTGCTGTTTGTGCAAAAAAACTATAAACAAATATAAAGCATATTAATAATATGCCTTTTGATTGAGTATGTTTGAAATTGTATTTTGATATCATCATTTACAGACCTCTAACTATAAAATTAACATTATTTTTTAACAAAATGGGAAAGTTGATATTTTTTCCTATCGTATGACCAAACTGGAAACTTAAATCCTCTTCCTCCAAGTTCAATATCATGAAATCCATTATTTGTATCTCCTAATACTAAAATTCCTGCAACATTTGAGACACCTAATATTTTGCGATAAGATCCATCTTCTTTGTAATATATTTCCTTGCTGCAATTTCCAGTTATTCCACACAGCATTGTTTCCTGGTATTTCATAGCCAACAGAATAAACTTTCTTGTTTATAATAATAAAAAATAGTTTCTAATTTTTCTTAAGTGATAAGTATGTTTTTAACATATAGTGTATTAACAAGATTTTGAAAGCCTAGGCGGTTTTACGCATAAGTAATGTTTTGTAGGATTTTAAAGATTGTTAAAATTTAATGTTTTTATACCAATCTGTAATTAACAATCTAAACAATAGCAATTAATTGAGATTTTGTCAACAGCCAAAATCAATCACTGGAGTAAAACCTTAAAAAGGTTTAAGATAGTTTATCTCTTCTAAAGGCCTATCAATTTTATAAATTTAAGGTAGTAAAATAACAATTTTTCTTAATTTACATAAAAACTTTTTATGATACCCTCTCGCATACTTAATATCTACTCATAAACATTAAACTGTATAAAGAAGTAATTTTGTCATGAGTTAATTTTTAAATTCAGATACCAATAAACCAGGGCCTTCATTGTCATTATAATAATGAAAACAATATAAAGATATTTTATCCCCTTTTTTTAATTCGTTAAACATGCTAGGCACTAAAGAATCTTGAACTAAGAGTAAAAGCTTCTTGCCTTTTTCTGATCTAACCTCAATTGCATGAGTAACGGGGATATCTTGCTTGGTAACTCCGCGTAAAATATGCTCATATCTGTTATTTTTCTTTCCTAGTCCAAGCCCTATTTTCATGGGAAGCGCTTCAATGGTGGCCTTTATCAAATATTTTTTTGGATCACCAATAATATCTAGTGATATATAGGGAGTATATTTCTTTAATTTTTTATCGTATTTATCCTCCTCTAAGTGTGCTCTTGGTTTTTTATTTTTGTTATATTGAGTTTTGCCAAAAACAGATTTTGGAGTTTTGTTAATTAATTGGTCGAAATCAATTTCATTATATATAGAATAGTTGAAGGCTGGTTTTTTGACAGCTACATTCCTTCCTTTAATGAAAGCCGCATTTCCTGTTCTAAACTTAATCTCATAAACTCTATATTTTCCTGCATATGGGAAAAAAGAAATTTCTTCTAAAATCTTTCCATCCTGAAATTTAAAAACCCATCCAGATCCAAAGCCTTCTACAAACCTGAGCTCTTGGGTTGGAATAATTAGTTTAAGCTCTTGATATAAGCTTTTGTTTTTAGAGAAAATAGCACTATAAAACTCCCCCTTGGCATTAGAGAAGAATTTTTCAAATGATTTATTAATATCCAATATTTTATTATCTTTGTAGATTTCCATATCGGGACGTGCAAATTCTGAGAATTTCTTGAAATCTTTTTTAAATACACTTTCTTTAAAATCATCCCAAAAAACATTTGCAGGAAGTTTATTAAATAAGTCGCTGGGTGCATCAATGCGAATGCTATATAATTTATCATTATCATCTATCTCTACGGTAAAGTTTTTAGATCTATATTTATAGAGACTAACTTTAGGAGAGATTATTTGCTTGATTTCATCTGGCTTTCCCAAGATTTTTAAAACTTTTGATTTATCATCACCCAGCCTTAATCCGAAGAATGGTATTTCCTGAGGCTCTTTCCCTGTAATTTGCATAGCCTTTATCCAATGTATCTTTGTTTTATCAAACTCAAAAACCATGTAATTATTGCTATCTGGCAACATGAATACCTCCCATGTTGAGTTTTCTTTTTCTCCAGCTTTGAATGACTTTCCTAGAGTATTTGGAATAGATTTTTTATACTGATGTAACCAAAAACCATTTAATTTAAATTGATTTTCAACAGCATGAGTCAATTGGGTATTAATGAATAAAAAGAGCGTAAAGAATACAGTAAAGAAAAGCGTTTTATGTCTTGAGACACTACCATTAAAGATATTAATTTGTTCTGGGTGACTGTGCTCTTTATTAATTAGGTTTGTTATCTTTCTGATCAGCATTTTTACAGTTAATAATTTAAAAATATTTTAGAGTAATGGTATTTAAGCTAGCCATATAATCTAGTAAATGCAACTCTGCTAACTTTTTTAGCCACTCATCAGGTGTGCTCCATTTGCTCTGTATTGTTTTATGTATTTTGCATGTTAATATTATCAAAGGCCCACCTTGTATTTCGCCTTTCATGGATTTCTTGTAAGCGTCCAGTAAGACCGCTCTAGAATTTAATTTTAATCTAATTCAAATTCTTTACCAAATCAAATCCCTTATCTTCTCGCCAATCTTAATTAATTCTTTAATTATCTTATTAGCTACTTTCATTCCTTTAATTGTTTTATTAAGATCTGATTCATCATCTCCTAACCTACTAAAGAAGTTAAAGATTTTATCTTTACTCTTTTGAGTTTTTGGCAATGTTTTTAAATCTAATTTAATTTCTTCTAATTCTTCAGTTAATTTACTGTTGTTATCATTATCACTATTTTCTTTTTTAGCTTCTTTAATTAACTCATCTATCAGCTCAATTGCTTTATCTTCTAATTTACCACTAACTAAGCTAATTTGATTATTTATAGTTATAGGTCTATTAGCTATCTTTAAAAGATCTTGATGAATTAAATTAATTTCAGCTTTAAATTCCGCCCTTAATTCTGTTGATAATTTATCTATTTTGTCCTCAATAGCCTGAATCCTATTTTCATTAATGGCATAGCCATTCATCATATAAGATCTTAAGATCTTTGTTGCCCATTGTCTGAATTGTGTTCCTCTTTGAGATTTAACCCTATACCCCACTGAAATAATAACGTCTAGATTATAGTATTTTACATTGACATTCTGCTCTAAGCCCTTGATAGCACCGTGCTGAGTGGTATGCCGGAATTTCCGGC
>CAJQHT010000046.1 GCA_905478245.1 uncultured Rickettsiales bacterium
ATGCTTTTGAGAATTTTCCTGAAAATCTAGGAAAGACTCTTGATGTAACAGCTGGAGCCACATGGAGGGCGGGATCAGCAGCATTGGATTATAAGGGTTTTGCTGAGGCTGGTGAAGATCCAAATAGTAAATATTATAATGAATATTCTCATCAACAATCCAATATTCATTATCAAGAAACTGTTGGAAATGGATTAATTTCTGGCACAGCAAGAGCTGTAAGTGAATTTTTATATCAGTTTCCAATGTATAGTGCGGAAGATATAGGAAAGAGAATTAAAACTGGTAATGAAAGAGGGGGACAATATCAACCTTATCTCTGGGGCTCTAAAGGTGGAATTAAAGATTCATTGGAAGACATAGGAATATCCTCAGGAATAATCAATAGAAGGCAGGAATATAATTACAATAAAGTAGAGTTTGAACAACAATTTAATCAATGGAAAAATGAGCAAAAAAATAATAAGTAGTATAATTATTATGATTTGTATAACAAATTGTCAGTATTATAGAGATTTGTGGATACCTCCAGAAAAGATCGATCTAAGGGATAGAAAAATGTATAAGAGTAAACCTTGTTCTCCTATTTATTATTATGATATTCGTTATCCTTTATGTCCAAATCAAAAATGTAGAGATCAATTAAATAATTATTTAAAATATTATGGAGAAGATTACGGGGGAAAGCATTGGGATTTCTACCTAAAAGAATGCAGAAAAGTAAAAGAATAGCCACAAATAATTCTACCAATAATGATACTAACATCAATGGAGCAAATATAACAGCAGATAACATAATTATTAATAGTGGCAATGACTTAAACATCGCCAGTTTACAAAATACTTCAAACTCAAGTTCAAAATCAAAAAGTATCGGAGCAGGGGGTGGAAAATCATCAGCTTCCTTGAATTATAGCTCAAGTAAATCAGAATTTAGTAGAAACTGGGTTGATGATCAAACCGATATCACAGCCAGTAACAATCTAACAATAAATACAGCAAATAACACAGACCTAAAAGGAGCATTAATTAACAGTGAGACAGATAATCTAACAATAAACACAGCTACTCTTACCTATAGCGATATAATAGACACGCAAATACAAGAAAGCAGCAGCTTTGGCATTAGTACTAACGTCTCAGTGGGACAACATTCCAAAAACCCAGATGCAAGCAATCCAAATCAAGATAAAAATTATTATCCAGATGGTTCAACTACTTTATCAATGGCTAATAACGGTTATGAAAAAGAACAAATTACCAGAGCTACAATAGGAAGTGGTATCATTAATATAACAGATAATAATAACAATAATCAAACACAAGATATCACCAGCCTCAATAGAGATATAAATAAAAACCAAGAAATAACCAAAGACACCATAACAGGAGCACTTAACATACAAACAACAATTGACAATAGAATAATCGGAGCCATAATTGGAAATGAAGGGGCGCAGGATAGTTTGGTTAAGACTATCAGACTAGGATCAGAGGCTTTATTAACTGGCAAAGTATTTAAGAAAGGTATTGATGATGTTGGAGAAGTTTATAATCAGGCTGACTTTGCTATTGAGGGGCTATTGGCTGATAATGATGTTGAGAAATCAATAGTCATTGCTAAGAAGGATTTTTATGATGGAGTTAGGCAAGACTATGGCTTGTCTTCATTTGATGCTTCTTCGATTGCTGAATCTGAAGCACAAGCCGCAATGCCTATAATTGAAAGAGGAATTGAAAGGGGTGATTATGAAGCTAGGCAGGAAGTTGCGGGATGGGGTTTATTTATTAGAGGTCTTACAGTTGCTGCCAGTGCATTAAAAAATATTGGAAAGAAGAGTGTTGATGATGTTCTTAGTGGTGCAAATAAAGTAAAAAGTAAGAAAAGTAATATTTATGAAAAGAAAGGAAATATAAATAAGGATTATAAGTATTTAACAAAAGATGCAAAAGAAATAAAGGTAAAAGACAGGAATAACCTACAACAAATTCATAGAAAATCTGATGGAACTGTAATTAAATTAAGAAACAGCACAAAGGATGGGAGGCAAACTATAGAAATTAATAAACCAGGTTCAAAGCCAACAAAAATAAGATATGATTAGTGGAATTATTAACAAAAATATAAATTTTAACAATAGTTTTCTTGATAAAGATCATGACAATGATTTTTTATTAAAAGATAAATTGATGATTAAAAAAGATTACGTAAAAGATGAAAATCTTAAAATAGTTTTCTTTGAAAAAATTTATGATGATGACCATGACAAGAAAATCTTAAATGGAATATCTGATTTATTAAAATCAAGCAGCTATAATTATTTATATTCAACTCATATTAAATATGAAGAGCAAAAGAAAGTAAATGAAGGTAGATTCAGAATATTAATTGACACTAATATGTTATCAGATTTTAATATGAATTTTTTTTCAGATTATATTTTAAGCACTAAAGATAAAAAATTCTTTTTTATTTCATGGTCAGGAGGAAATATAATCTGCTCTAACGAAAAAAATCTTATGAAATTAGTTAGTAAACTAGATTACAGAAATTCTAAAGAAATTCTAGAACAATATTTATTATTTATACAAGAAGAGGATCCGGATGATTATGATGACGGAAAATTTTATTATGAATATTACAAAGAATTATTGTTATAAGAGTCAATTGTTAAATGGTAAAAATGTTTTACAGCATGATTGTTTGATAAAATCTGGCTTTTTCTTAAATCCAACTGGCATAGTTTCCGCTACAGCCTATGGTTCAGCAACAGGAAGTCTAGGATCTATGGCAACTGAAATTATAACCAATCCTGATTTTACTTCTACTAGTATTATTAACTCCGGAATAGAAGGTTTAATTGGAGGAGGTTTAGTTGGCGGATCTACATTTTTGTTTACCCCTATAGGAAGCGGGATTGCTGGTAGGGCAATTGGCGCGATGACTTCAGCTCCAATTGATTTTGCAATATCAACTATATCAACAAAATATGATTTGATACATGATAAATAAAGCGATATTCAAATGTAAAAAGGAAATTATAATACGTAGAAAATATCTATCTCTATTCTTATTTTTGTCGTTTTATGGTGCTATTTTTTTATTTGATGTTGTGGATAAATACTTAATTAAATTTATAGCTAATAATAAATCGTTTCTAGAAATTTTATTTAATTTTGACGTATTTTTACCAGTTTTTCTATTATTGCTAGTTGTTCATTCTGTTTACCTCATCGCAACTGGTTTTTATGTTAAAGAAATTAATATAGATAATAAAATTCAAATAAAGTTATTTAGCGGCAAGAATTACGATATTTACTTTAAAGATTTAGAGTCTTTTGATATTAATTTTAGTAAATTCTGGGGATGGGAATACTTTTTATATAAACATAAAACTGGAAAAATATTAAAAATTATAACTGAGATTGACAATAAAGATGATTTTAAAAAAGTTATATCATCCAAGTTAATAAAAGAATAGATATAAATAAAAATAAAACAAACTAAACATCGGCTAGCTTACAAAATACTTCAAACTCAAGTTCAAAATCAAAAAGTATCGGAGCAGGGGGTGGAAAATCATCAGCTTCTTTGAGTTATAATTCCAGTAAATCAGGAATGGCAAAAGTGAAGGATGCTTTTGAGAATTTTCCTGAAAATCTAGGAAAGACTCTTGATGTAACAGCTGGAGCCACATGGAGGGCGGGATCAGCAGCATTGGATTATAAGGGTTTTGCTGAGGCTGGTGAAGATCCAAATAGCTGACAGGTACCCAAATAACTAGACAATAACTATTCTTCAATTTATTGTTATTTTAACTTTAAATTAAGAAATAAATTATGCCAACAGGATATCCAGCATTAAATGCTAAACAAAAACAGGAAATAAT
>CAJQHT010000047.1 GCA_905478245.1 uncultured Rickettsiales bacterium
AGAATTAGGAGATGAAGATGATCTTAATTTGGATGAAAATGACGATTTAGCAGAGATTAAAGTAGAAGAAAATGTTGAAATAGCTGCAGCTCCAGTAGAAGCGGCTGAAGATGATCTTGATTTAGATGGGGAATCAGAAGATCCAACAGGGGAAACCCAAGATGAAGATTTTGATCTAGAATTAGGAGATGAAGATGATCTTAATTTGGATGAAAATGACGATTTAGCAGAGATTAAAGTAGAAGAAAATGTTGAAATAGCTGCAGCTCCAGTAGAAGCGGCTGAAGATGATCTTGATTTAGATAAGGAATTGAAAACTCTAGAGCCAGAAGTAGAGGAGGATAGTTTCGATCTTGATTTAAATGAAGCAACGGAAACTCCAAATATAACAGCAAAAGAAGATAGCATTGATTTAGATCATAATTCTATCAATTCAGAATTAGATGAAAGTCTGAGTAGCTCTATTTTATCATCCAATGTTGCCAAGGAAGTTAAGAATTCAATAGATAAATTAAAGGAATTAGAACAGCCTAATATTGATATAGACAATAATTACATGCAAGAACCTCCTTTAAAAAGCTTGGATGATTTTGCTTACGACGTTATTGAATATAATATAGGGAGATGGATGGATGAAAATCTTTCTACAATGGTCGAGGAAATAGTACGCACAGAGATCAAAAATATAATAAAGAAATAATTATATTATTTTTACGTTATAATCTTGAAAAAATCGACTTAAATGATGCTGTGATTATCATTGCTTCTTATTCCTAAGATATGACATATTGCTATAACTAGGTCAGACCTGTTTAATGTATAAAAATGAAAATTATCAACACCGCTCTTATATAAAATTCTACATTGTTCAATCGCCACCATTGCCGCAATTAATTTTCTTGTCTCTTTTTTATCATCCATATCCTCAAAAATACTAGACATCCATTGCGGAATTTTAGCCCCACACATTTTGGAAAAATGCTTAACTTGTTTAAAATTAGTAACTGGCAATATTCCAGGAATAATAGGTATATTTATTTTGGCAGCACGGCATTTATCAACAAATCTAAGATAATTCTCACTATCAAAAAAGAATTGAGTAATAATCTTATCAGCCCCTGCATCGACTTTTCTTTTTAAATTTTCAATATCAATTTCCATTGTTGGTGCCTCCGGATGTTTTTCAGGATATCCTGCAACTGAAATTTCAAAATCAGCTATTTTCTTTAAAGCTTCAACCAACTCATTGGCATATTGATAGCCACCTGGGTGAAGTTGATAATTAGGGCTAGATGCCGGCATGTCACCACGGAGTGCTACAATATGCCTGACACCCATATTCCAGTAGTTTCTAGCTATTTCATCTATTTCTTGCTTTGAGGCACCTATACAGGTTAAATGAGATGCCGGCCTTAAGTCAGTCTCACTTAATATTCTTTTTATAGTGCCATGAGTACGTTTTCTGGTGGTGCCCCCTGCTCCATATGTTACAGAAACAAAATTTGGATTTAGATGCTTTAATTTATTAATAGAGCTCCATAATCTTTGCTCCATTTCATCGGTTTTTGGAGGAAAGAATTCAAAAGAAACATTTATTTCCTTATTTGACAATATAATTTCCTCTAATTTATTGTGAATTCTTTTTTTCTTCTCGTCAATCATAAAATATTAAAATAAATTCATTTTAAGCCCTAACAGCAAAATCAGAACTAACAATATATTTGTAAGTTACTAACTGTTCCAACCCAACTGGACCTCTGGCATGTAACTTTCCCGTTGATATGCCAACCTCTGCCCCTAAGCCAAATTCACCTCCATCAGCAAATTGAGTGGAAGAATTATGCATTATAATGGCAGAATGTATATTATTGAAGAATCTTTGAGCAATAATTTCATCTTCAGTAATTATTGCCTCCGTATGGGAAGAGCTATGTTCATTAATATGAAGAATAGCTTCATCAATATTATTTACAATTTTTATTGAAATTATTTTATCTAAATATTCTTTATAAAAATCATCCTTATTTGCAAGTTTAATTCTATGGTCAAATTCATTAGATAATTCATCGCCCCTAACCTCGCAATCAAGAGAGGTTAAATCGTCAATTAGAAGTGGTAACAAATTATCGGCTATCCCCTTATCCACAACCAAAGATTCCGTAGCACCACAAATACCAACTCGCCTCATTTTAGCATTTATAATAATTTTTCTAGCCTTAGCAATATCAGCATCTTTATGAATATAACTATGACAATTACCATCAAGATGCTTAAAAATTGGAATTTTAGTATTCTGTGAAATAGCTTGAATAAGACCTTTACCTCCTCTTGGTATGACAACATCAATAAAATCATCCATTTGCAAAAGCTGATTAACATAATCTCTATTAGTATCTTTTACATAGTGAATTATATCTTGATTAACATTAAATTTTTTCAAAACCTCACTGTAAATCTGAGCTATTTTGCCAGAAGAATTATGACTCTCAGAGCCAGAGCGCAATATGGCGCAATTTCCAGATTTAAGACATAATGCCGCAATATCAGATGTAACATTTGGCCTGGATTCATATATCGCCAAAATGACTCCAATAGGAGTTGTTACTCTTTTTATGTGTAAATTATTTTCACGCTTAACATCATAGGTAACCTTCCCAACAGGATCATCCAGCAAAATAATATTATCAATTGCTTTAGCGATAGATTCTATTCTAGACTCATCAAGCTTAAGACGATCCAGCTTTGCGGCACCAATATTATTTTTTAAACCATTCTCTAAATCAATCTTATTAGCATCAATTATATTTTTACTTTCCTGTCTAATATTTTGTGCTATTTGAGCTAAAATTTGATTTTTAATATCCTGAGGTAAATTAGCAGCTTCATTACTGGCCAATTTAACCTTTTTACATATATTTGCTATATCGCTTTGCATCATAATAAAAATGACTTCATGTAATTATTAATAGATTGTGAAAAAATAAATGATAAGAACATTAGAAATGCTACTATCAAAGCCGGAGACATTAAGGATAAATCAAAATCGATCCTCTTGGCCAAGGCAGTATCTTCTTTATTTATATTTAAATCCTTGGAAAATATAGGTAAAGCAACTCTTATGATGGATACTAGTACCAATATTATATTGGTAAATATTATTAGCAAATTAAAATCAAAATCATTAATTAAATAAGTTCTAATTAAGATATTTTTTTCAACCATCCCTATTGAAGGAGCTATTCCAATAAGACTTCCAAAAGCAAATAGCAATAAAATAGAAGTATTTCTTAATTTATAAAATACGCCAGGTAGTATTTTTTCTTTTGATTTTAGCAGGTAAAGATTTATATTGCCTAAACATAGAAATATCAAGGTTTGAGATAATATAAATGAAATAATTGTTATGATAAATTGATCAATAGATTGATTTAGAATCAAGAATAAAAAGAAAGCAAAAATTAATTGATTAAAAAATAAATAAATTAATATTCTTTTAATGTTATTTTGTATAACAGTTAAAATTCCGCTAAATAATAAATTAAAACCTATTAAAAAATTTAATATATAGCTAAAATTAAAATCATGAGCATTATCAATAAAATTATCAAAACCAAAAATATTTAATATTATTTTTAGCAATATAAGCAGACTAGCCAGCCCATATGAAATTATAAAAGACATTATCATTATAGGAGAATTTAGGGAATATAATTTTTTATATAAAATATGTAAAGGAAAAATACAAATAGGACAAATTGCCAAAATAAACAAGAATAATAAAGCAACATTCTTCTTGCTTGACACATCCTCTAATATGCCATTATTAATAAATTCAATATTTCCGGCAATCTTATATGTTAAGAATATAGCCATAAACATAAAAAGAGAGCTTGTTAGTAAAGAAAATATAAAATTATTGGGAGCATCTGCTTCTTTTTTATTGCTAAAGTAGTTATTAAAGAAATAAAGGCAAAATATCAAACATTGATAAAATAAAACCAGGGTAATAAGATTTTTGCTAAAAATAATTAAAGTTATTAGAGATATAAGCAATATCGAGAATAATTTAAATATAAAAAATCTTCCATCTTCATTAAAGACAAAATATTTATTACTATAAAGAGTAATAATGAACCAGACAAGGGTAACAATAGAGGCAATAATCAAAGAAACATTAGTTACAGAAAAGCCTATATCAAGATTTGAAGTAATATGAATCAGGGATATTGCATTGAGATTTCCATCATAATTATAACATAAATTAATAATATTAACCAGCATTATAAAAGCTAATGCCATGGTAAACTTACTAATAAAAGTATGATTCTTTTTAACAAAAAGAATAGAGAAGGCTCCAAATAAGGGTATAATTGTGACAAAGGATATTAGAAACTGAATTTTGTTCATTTTATATATAAACTTAAATTTCTAAAAATATCTGAAATAAGATTTGGATTTAAAATAAAAATTATAATTATTAAGCATAGCATAATAAAAGATATTAAATAATAAATATTATCTTGCAAATTATTTAATTTATTTATTTTCTTAATTCTAAAATAGCTATGCTCCAACATTTTAATTATCAAATCAATAGATGAAAGAAAAGTTAAAATAATAGCAATTGATATAATTACTATGTGAAATATTGTAAATGTAGAAATTGCAAGTTTCCAATAAGCTAAAAAGATAAATGATATAGGAAAGCAGCAAATAAGGGGCACTAAAATAATCATGTAATATTTATTAAAAGGAGAGCTATTTCTTAAAATTGCTAAATTTGATATATTGTAACTACCAGTATTGGAGAATATAAGCCAAGATAATAAGGTCATTAGTAAACCAGTAAAACAATAATGGGCAATGAAGTAAAGAGAAGAAATTATTGAATCATGATTATTTAAAGCAAAGCACATTAAGATGAAGGCAAGATAAATTAAACAATAATAAGATATTATGGTTCTAAAATTATTACTATTAAAGATTTTAATATTACTATATATTATCAATATCAAAGATATGGATAAAATAAAAATATCTAATCTTAAATAATCAACAATAATAAAATTACCAAATAAGAAAAATGAAAATTTTAATATCAAATATAATCCCAATATAACTTTAATAAATAAGAATCTGGTTGATAGATGGTAGGATAAGGCACTTGATTTAATATTATTAAAATGTATCCAAAAAGGAAAAAACTTCAATATCACTGCAATAATAGCTATAATATAAAGTAGAGATATGACTAATGTCTGTTCTTTTCTCAATAATAACTCATTAATTGAAGAGGAAATAATATCAATATCAAAACTCCCAAAATTAATTAATAAAGCAAGAATAAAAAATAGAAAGAATAATGAAGCAATTACACTTTGACAAAAATATCTAAAAGAAATTTTATTTAACTTAACATTCCTTGAATAACAGCTAATAGCATAAAAACTTATGGAATAGATTTCTATAAAGAAGTAAATATTAATAATATTATTGGTTGTTAATATGCCAATAATTGCAAAGAAATTGATTAAATTTAATGCAAAAAATAATTGTTGATTATTTTTACACTTCATAATTTCCTGCATATCTTTAAAAAAAATTGCAATTATAAATTTTGCCAAAGATATCAATAAAATAAAAAATAAACTTAATATTCCAAAATTATAATTTAACATTAAGGATAGGCTATTATCCGTTACAATACTAATAATGTTGGTTTTATAATTAGGTAAAAGAACTATCAGAAACGCAGCCAAAAAAACCACAAAACCACTATTAAAGAAATATATAATTGAACCACCTCTATCAAATAACAAGCACAAAAAACCAGCAAGCAATGGGCAAAAAATTATTAAATAAGCAATAATGTGAATTAGATCCATTATAAAATTTTGATAATTGAATCAATGAAATAAATGTATTATTTTTATACATTAGACTGTATTATAATAATACAGTCTGTATCGTTTTGATACAGTTTTATGATTTAAAAAACTAATTAAATATTCTTTAAATAATTAAATCATATTAATGAATTCTTCAAATAAATAAAAACTATCAATGGGTCCTGGCGAGCTTTCTGGATGATACTGAACTGAAAAAGCTTTTTTATCTTTAACCTTTATGCCTTCTATAGTTTGATCAAATAAAGATATATGAGTTACTTCTAAATTATCAGGTAAATTATTTTTATCAACGCAGAAACCATGATTCTGACTGGTAATCTCTACTTTTCTTGTTCTTAAATCTTGAACCGGATGATTTCCACCTCTATGACCCTGATCCATCTTGGATGTTGTAGCCCCCATAGCCAAAGAAAGCAATTGATGCCCTAGGCAAATCCCAAAAACTGGAATATTTTTCTCTACTACTTCTTTAATAACAGGAATTGCATATTTTCCTGTTTCAAAAGGATCTCCAGGTCCATTTGATAAAAATATACCATCAGGATTATATTTCATGATTTCTGCAAAACTTGATGTTGCTGGAACAATCTTTACATTAAAACCAACTTCACTTAAACATCTTAAAATATTTAATTTAGCACCATAATCAATGGCTACAACTGTTTTTGTGCTATTATTTTTCTGCTTATAGCAATTATTATTAAAATCCCAGCCAGACTCATTTGACCAGCTATATTTTTTATTAACAGTAGCTTTACTTGCTAATTCCACACCCTTTAAATCTTTTTGCTTTTGTAATTTTATAATAATTTTATCAATATCAGCTTGAGATATATTATCCTTATATAATATAGCAATATTTTGCGCACCTTTATTTCTGGTAAATCTAGTAATTGCACGAGTATCAATATTACAAATTCCGGTTAAATTATGTTTCAGCAACCAATTATTAAAATGATCGGAGCTTCTAAAATTAGCAGGATTAGTAATATCTTCACGAATTATTAGACCAGAAGCTTGTGGTTTAAAAGATTCAAGATCGGAATCATTAACGCCAACATTGCCAATATGAGGAAAAGTAAAATTAATAATTTGACCACAATAAGAAGGATCACTAAGAATTTCTTGATAGCCAGTTATTGAAGTGTTAAAACATATTTCACCAATCTTTTCTCCTTTTTTGCCAATTCCAGTACCTTTTAAAGAACTGCCATCAGAAAATATTAGCAAGGCATTATTTTTAATATATCTACTCATGATGTTAATTATACTACAATATTGATTAATTTACTTGGTACATAAATTACTTTTTTAATTAATTTATCACCAATATTCTTCTTGATATTACCATTTTCCAGAGCTGCATTTTCAACCTGCTCTTTTGAGGAATCTTTAGGTAAATCTAAAACAATTCTTAATTTACCATTAATTTGAACTGCTATTTTTACCTCACTATCTATTGTTAGTTTAGGGTTAAATTTTGGAAATGCTACATTATTTGCAATAAAATTTTTATTTCTTAATATAAGCCATAATTCTTCAGCCAAATGTGGCATTATTGGTGAAAATAATAAAACTAAATTCGATAAAGCAAAGGCTTTAACTTTTTTAGAAGATTCGCTTTTAATAATAAATTTCTCTATATAATTTGAGAATTCTCTAATTTTAGCAATAACAACATTAAAAGCCATTTTCTCAAAATTATCAGAAACTGCTTGAATAGTTTTGTGGGTTAATTTTACCAATTCTAAATCAGATTTATCGAGATTTCTTACTAATTCCTCATTAAAAAATTCATCCGAGTTAAATTCAGCAAAATCATTAACAATAAAATCATCCACTAACCGCCATAATTTATTAACATATTTGAAACAGCCATCTATCCCTGTATCGCTCCATTCTAAATTCTTTTCCGCAGGAGAATCTGATAACATAAATAATCTTGCTGTATCAGCTCCGTAAGAATTAATAATATTTTCTGGCTCAACAACATTTTTCTTAGATTTACTCATCTTTTCGCTTCTGCCTATGGTAATTTTACCACCATTATCTTTATGAAAAAAATCATCTCCTTTCTTAATTACATCATTTGGATGAACCCAATTATTAAGATCATCCTTGAAAGTATGATGACAAACCATACCCTGAGTAAGAAGGTTTTTAAAGGGCTCATCAAAATCTAAATAACCACATTTTTTTAACGCCTTCACAAAAAATCTAGCATAAAGAAGATGTAAAACCGCATGCTCAACACCTCCAATATATTGATCAACTGGCAATAATTTATTTACTACATCCTTATCGAAAGCTTTATCACCTGGCTGACTGGCAAATCTTAAGAAATACCACGAGCTTTCAAAAAAAGTATCAAATGTATCTGTTTCTCTAATTAATTTTTGACCATCTTTTTCAATAAATTTCCAAGATTCGTGATTCTCCAAGGGGTTTCCTTTATTTTTAGTAAAAGAAACATCTTTTGGCAAGGTGATTGGTAAATCAGATTCTTCTGCTGGCACGATATTTCCTGACTCATCGTAAAAAATAGGAATTGGACATCCCCAATATCTTTGACGAGAAACACCCCAGTCGCGTAATTTATAATTAATTTTTCTTTTACCAATTTCTTTTTCTTCTAGTAAATCTATTATTTTCTTTTTTGCCTCAGAACTAGTTAGGCCATTTAGGAAATCAGAATTAATAATTTTAGGGTTATTTTCAGTCTCATTTTTAGCAAAAACTTCAATAATAGGTAAATTATATTTTGCAGCAAAATCAAAATCTCTCTCATCTTCAGACGGGCAAGCAAATATTGCTCCTGTTCCATAATCCATTAAAACAAAATTAGCTATATAAAGCGGTATTGTTTTATCTTTAATAAATGGATGATTAATGAGAATCTTGGTATCTATACCTTTTTTCTCAGTTTTCTCTAAAGTCTTTTCATCAACCGCAATTTTATTACATTCTTTAATAAAATCAGCAATTTCTATATTGTCTAATGCTAGTTTAGTGGCCAGTGGATGATTAGGAGATATTGCCAAGAAAGATGCACCAAATATTGTATCAGGACGAGTTGTATAAACTTCTATTTTTTCATTTTCAGTGCTATAAAAATCAATTATAGCTCCCTGACTTTTACCAATCCATTTTTCCTGCATAGTAAGGACTCTTTTATCCCAACCTGGTAGATTCTCTAATTCCAACAGCAATTCTTCACTAAAATCACTAACTTTTAAAAACCATTGCTTTAATTTCTTTTTTTCTATCAAGGCACCACTACGCCAACCTCTTCCATCTATTACCTGCTCATTTGCAAGAACAGTCTGATCAATAGGATCCCAATTAACATAGGATTCTTTTTGATAGGCTAGGCCATTTTTATAAAAATCAAGAAAGATTTTTTGTTCAAATTTATAATAATCAACATCACAAGTAGCAAATTTACGCTGCCAATCATAGGCAAAGCCGATAGATTTTAATTCCTGCGTCATATTTTCAATATTGGAGTAAGTCCAGCTGGCAGGATGAACATTATTTTGTAAAGCAGCATTTTCCGCAGGAAGTCCAAAAGCATCAAAGCCCATTGGGTGTAAAACATTGAAATTTTGCATTTTTTTGAAACGTGCCAGACCATCACCAATAGCATAATTGCGTAAATGACCCATATGTATTTTTCCCGAAGGAAATGGAAACATTTCTAAAATATAATATTTTTCTTTATCACTATTTTCATCAAAAACAAAAGAATTATTATCAGACCAAGCTTTCTGCCACTTATTTTCGATTAATTTTGGATTATAATTTTCTGTCATAATTTATTATTTTAGCTTTTAATAAGGATTTTAACATCTCCTCATTTTCTGATATTTTATTTTGCCACTTACCTTCTTTATCTAAATATTTTTTTGATATTGATATTTTAATATTTTCTTCTTTAGCTTCTGCGCCATTAATAATTAATGTTATTTTGGTTTTTTGATTTTTATCTTTATTTATTTTCCATTTACCAGATAAAATTCCAGCATCGGGATCAATAATATCAATTTCCACCAGCTCCAATAGAGTTTTATGAGCATTAAGAAATAATTTATTTGATATTATTTGAGTAGAATCTCCTGACTTATTGCCATATACAACTACCTCATCACCAAAGAACTTTCCCGCCCTCTCCTTTCTTTGAATTACAGGATCTTCTGGATAATTATAATCAATATCACCAGAACAAGAGCTAAGAATGATAATCAAGAATACAAATTGTGAGCAGAATTTATAAAAATAATTCATTGAGAAATGTTATAATAAATAGCAAAATTTTTTATACCAAATACCATCTGTAAAATAGTTAAAATAATAAATGATCTAACTTCATATTTTTTGATTAAAATCTACAAAAAACCCATGAAAAATATTATGAAATATGGCAGTCAAGTTTTTTATAATTTTTATCTAAAAATATTTTGTTATATTTGTTCATTAAAGATGGGAATTGGTATTATCTGATACAGAATATAGTAAAAATTTTAAACTTCCACTAAAATCTTTTCCTTAAATGAGCTTGACCCTGTTATTATATACTTATGGTAGTTGGGCTTGAGGTGTTGTTGGTAGCGGCTTGATTATTAATTGGTGGTGATGATGGATTCTGCGGAGATGTTTTTGGATAAGGGTTCGTAATCTTTTGTGATATATCATCCCATTTAATTACTTTGTTGTTACCACCAGCATGTATGTCTAACTGATAATCAGCAGGAAGATCTGATAATAAGGTTCTTACAGAATTATCATTAGCTACTCTATTATTATTGATATCTTTAAAATACACTTCGCCAGTTATAGATCCTTTACAATCAAGTGTAACGCATAATTTATAACTACTATAGTTGTCTAATTGAGTGTTAATTGTAAATGTCTGATTTTTATTTAAATGCAATGTTAAATCTAAGTGATTAGGAGTTTTTTCTACCTGATTAACATGGGGACCATGAATCAAATTAGAGATTTTTCCATTTGTTTTTTCAAATATTTCTTTTCGCCCATCTTGAGTAGCTATATTATTTAATATTTCTTGTACACGCCCAGAAGAAGGCAGGATTATTTTTTCGCCCTCTTTATAGCTAAGGGCTGAAGTTTCATTATTTTGATTATTGGTTTTAATGATGGAGTCAGGGGTCACATCTTTTAGGTTATTATATTCATCAGGTAAAGCTGTTATAAAGCTAGAATAGCTAGAATCTGAATCATTTATTCTATCTTTAAATAGATCTAAACGCTGCTCAAGAATCATTCTTTTTACGATATCTATATTTTTTATATCTTTGAATTTAGTCGCAACCAAATTATTAATTGTTTTACTAATATCAACCTCTTCACCGTTAGCTTTAGTAAATTTTAAACCATTAATATTTCCTGTAAGAATAGTTTTAAGAAAATCATTTTCCTTTTCAGTTATTCTTGGATCCTCGACAAGATCCTGATTAAGTATATAATTATAATAAAATTGTTTCTTTAACGAAATATAGTCACCATTGTTTTTAAGAGTATCCGGACTTTTGTTCTCTTCAAATGTAGTTATTTTACTTAAAGCATCTAAGGTCTTTTTTGCATATACAGCCTGAATATCATAAACTGGAAAAGAATTCAATTCACTACCCAAATCTTGCGCAATTGCTTTTAATCCTTTTTCTTTAAGGGTTTCTTTAAAAATTCTTGGATCTGAAAGCATGGCTCTTTTAGCCATTTTAGATATTTTTTTAAAGCCTTCTTGTGACAAATCATCTTTTTCATCTTCCCCTGCTTTAAGAGAAATATTTTTTATTAATAATTTTAATATTTCATTTTTATTACTTTTGTCAGCACTTGATTCTAATATTATTACTAATTTATCCAAATTACTTTGAGCAGAAATGTTATAATTTGGATTTGTTACTTCATTAAAAATTAAAAATTGCCATAATTCATCAGGATTATCTTTAAATTCCTGCATATATTTTAATATATTTTTCAGGGCGTCGTTTGAAGGGTTACCAGGACTGACTTCTACAAAATATTTATCTAAAGATTTACCTAACTCACTTCTTCTTTCTTTAATTTTTGTTATTTTCCTATTTCCAAATTTATGATCAGCGGATTGTTCAGGACGAAACCCTAAAGCAAGTAATGTGTTAAATTCACCTTCTTTATAACCAAATTCCAGAGCCCATTCGATAATATTTTTATTAAGAAGAGTTTGATTATCTGGATTAGCTGGATTAGCTGAATCATATTTAACACAATTGATCTTGTCTGCCAATAGTTCATTTCTTTTGTCACTACCAACTAGATCTACTAGTAAAGTTTTTATCTCTGCAAATCTTCTATGTTTTAAAAAATATAAAATAAGATGTTCTTTGCCTTCATAATGCTCCTTCTCTTCTGAATTAATAAATTCTTTTTTTAAAATATCGAAACTATTAAAAAATAAATTCTTATTTATTTCACTAATTTTATCACTAGCTTGCGATGATGATGGTGATTTTTGATCTTCTGCAGCTTCTTTGCTATCGGGTGACGATTTTTGATCTGGCAATGTCTCAGCTTCTTGCTCCCATTGCTTTTTTTGAACCTGAAAATTGTCGAATAGAATCTCTCTTAGTCTATTTTTTACACTATTATCATCATTACTTTTACTAACACAAAATCTTAAAAAATCAGCCATTGCTTCCTTGTTGACCTCACTTACTGTATCAAATATTGACTCTGCTCCTTTTATATTAAGTTTACCATCCTCTAATTGTTTTTCTAAAATACCATATAATGCTTTATAAAAATCCTGTAATTCTTTATCACTATCTGGATCTATATTATCATCATCAAGATCTTTATAATGACTCTTTAGTCTTTTTATAATTTCTGCATGATAAGTACTATTAATACTACTCCTATGATGTTGAATCTTATTATATCCATGAGAAGTATTAAATTCATTCTTATTATTTACCCTTTCTATTCTTTGAGTAATTTTACCTAAATCACCCTTGCCAACATATTTCTCCCCTATATTCTTTACATTTTCCTCTAAATCTGGTCTTACATAAATATCATCTAGCTCTAGAAACTTCTTCCAATATTCATAAGAGCCACTTTCATGTATAATATTGTTAACTGCCGCTATTTTCTTTTTGGAATCATTATCACTTTTATTGTAGTTATCTTTCTCAATTGTTTTTAATTTCTTAAATAATTCTTCTATTACTGTGTCTTTTGCTATTTCTGATTCTTCTGTACCCTTCGATTTAAGATAGTTAATATAATTTTTTAACCCTTCTCTTGTTTTTCTTTTATGCGTCTTCCTTTCTTTGTTAAGTCCATCTCCTGTAATCTTGTCTGATTTACCTAAAATATAATCTTCTTTATTAGCTATTTTTTCCTTGGTACGACTTAATTTTTTCTTTAAAAATTCTCCTATATCAGTATCGCTACTCTTCTTCATTTTATCTTTTTCTATTTCTAAATTTTTTTCTATATCACCGCGTTCCTTCTTTTGTAATTCAGTTGTTTTGTAAAGTTTATAAAAATTTTCTTTACGCTGCAAATAATCCTTAGATTGAATTAAATCATTTTCATCTGCTTTTTTAATATAATCCTCCATGCCTCGCATGAGGTCTTTTTGCATCAAATCTGCCAGAAAATATGGAGATATATTACCCTGATTGAATTCTGATGCAGCTGTTAATTCATGAGATCTGTAAAGAGGTAGATTATTTTCATGAAGCATCATATTTAGCATTAAATAACATATTTCACTATTGCCATCACTTAAGAAGTGACCCAAATATAACATTCTAAATGTTTCTGATATTAGATTTAGGCGCTGAAGCATGTCTCCTGATTCACGCGCTGTGTCTAGAGCTGTTTTTTCCTTATTATATCTTTCAAGAATTGCTGTTAAAGCTTTTTTTCTAAATTCTTTAAATTCATCTGAGCCAATATTATTACCACCAGCAACTCTTTGAAAATAATCATCCTCACCATATTTACTATATTTCACGCCATATTTCACGACAGAACCATAAAAATCACGTCCTTGGCCATCAATTGTTATTTTGATTGCAGATAACTCCCTCTCTGAGTTCTTATAATTAGAATTAGCTTCAGTTTTGTTTAATGCAAGATTTCTTATATTTTGACATAAGGATATTATGTTATTAATAGAAATTCTATTTTTAGTAATAAAACTATCTGTTTCTGCGCTTATTTTTTTTACTAATGCTATATATTCTTCATGACTTTTAGGAATTGTTTCAGCATCTTCTCTGTCATCCAATACATCACCTAAAATCTTTGCCTTTTTAGAATTTAATATTAACTTATTTTGAAATTCACCTACCTCACTGTCTGTGATTTTTTCATAATCTATGTTATTTAATATAGGATAAAGTTCTGCAACTCTCAATGTCGCTTCTTTAATTATAGAAGAATGATTAATGTTTTCTTTTTTAGATATTTCGCTCTTTTTGGTATAGCAAGAGTTTAATATATCACAAACTCCGCTATCATACAAATAACAAAAAAACTTTTCTTGTGTTAAGTGAGGATTATCTGAACTTTTTTCATAATACAAATTCCACAATTTCTCTCTTACAGAAGAGTTAAAATTAAACTTATCAAATGATTCATAAATACCTTCTAATTTCCAAGATTCTTCTTCAGCACTACTTATAGCACTTTCAGCTAATTTTTTAGTAAATTCCATGAGAAATTTTAGATATATAATGTTATCATTATTTTTATACCTTTCCTCACCAGCTCCATAACTCAAAAGATCTAAAATCCCTTTATTTCTCTTTAGTTCTTTCTGATTAACTGCTTTAATTGCATTAATTCTAATAGTTATTTCTTCTGACTGATCTTTAAGAAGCTCATCTGATCTTTGCTTAACATAACTTAATAAATTACCCTTTATCTGACTTGATTTCACCTTATCTTTATCTGACTCTTTTAATTTAAGAGGGGTTCTCATCCATTTTATGCCATCACTAGTCTTAATTCCATTTTCTTCTGCCTGGGCTGCTATTTTATCATATTCTATTTTCAATTTTTCCACATCATTTTCATTTTCACCGCCACCTTCTTTTATAAAATCATCAACTTTAAGCTGAAAATTCATTAACTGAGCTGCAAATTTTGTATCTTCTATATTTTTTGCGGTAAATTTCTCAAAGGTTGTAAAAGCTTGTTCTATTTGAACTTTTATATTTTCATAAACAATAGGATCATCTACTTTTTCTTTAATTAACTCTGGATTACCACAGCCTTGCTGAACCTGTTTTAAAGATTTCAGAATATTGTTAATGGTATTTTTTTTCCAATCAGAGCTTTTCTCTTTATATGTACCGGATTGAATACTTGTTATTATTTCAAGAAATATCTGCTTAGAAGTGTTTGATCTACCTTTGGCCTCCATATTACCCATTTTCGCAAGAGCATTTGCCATATCTTTACTATAAACCAAGGCTGGATAATCACGCCATATTTTAGGCGTGTTAGCTCCCCTTTTAACTAGTTCAATATTAAGAGACAAATAATCTCTATTTAAAAAATCGAGAGCAGAATTAGATTTATTATGGCGATTAACATTGCCACGATTTAGAAGCTGATTATTAAATACATGACCAAAATCAATTCCTACAATTCTACCATCTTTTGTAACTTGAAAATTTCCTGTATTTGCATCATGATCACCAAGTACTATTCTAACCGCCAAATGTCTACAAAGATCTGTTTTTGTTTGACTGAAATCTGAAATTGCTCTTTCTGTTTTTACTGCAGAATCTGAATCATATGATACATAATATGATTTATCTGGAGGATAATCAAGATGAACATATCCAAGTGCAGCTAAGGAATTACCTAATTCTTTTTTATCTTGGTCACTAATACTTTCTTTATTTGTTATTTTTATTAGAGTTTCTTTACAAGTTGTTACATGCTGTATCAGTAAATTCTCTACTACTCCTGCACCGATCTTTTCATTGTATCTGTTTTGTCTTATTGCTGTCATTGATTCTTCTAAAACACTTAAATCTTTAAGAAGTTTTGCAGTATCATGGGTATCATTATTTATAAATCTCATATGTTTATCAAAAACAAGATCATTCTCTTTGAACGTCTCCTGGTCTCCTTCTAATTTTTTCTTTTGACTTATAAGATTTTGAATCGCTGATTTTTTATCTGCATCATTATGCCATTCAGGATTGTCTTCTTTGAATTTCTTAATCCCCTCCTTTAAGACAGTTACTTTTTCACTTCTTGCCTTGCTATCTCCTTTTAAATCTAAATATTTTGCCCAACCTGTAAAATATTGATCAATACTATCAGGTGCATCATTAACATATTCTGACAACATGGCAATTCCAGCTTTTTCTGATCCATTTTTTTCTGAATCTTCTTCTAAAAATACTTTAACATTTGGCGTCCATTGCGATGGCTCTGTTGAAGCTTCGACTTCCCGTTTATATTCCTCCCTAGCTTTCTCCTCAGCTCTCTCTTGACTTAGTAAAGTGAAGGAAAGCTCGTCAGCTATCATAGTTCCTATTATTTCTGCTACATTATCTCTATCGCCACCACTAGTGCTTCTGAACGTAGACCTAGCATCAAGTTCGTCACTTAAAGATCGTGAACCTTTATATTGATTTTTACCATTATATGATATACAGCCACCTTTAGCGCCTGATTTTCCACCAGAACTTTCTGCTCGCCCCTTTGATGCTTGCAGCTTTTTACTATCTTCGATTAACTCACATGTAGCTTTTTTGTTCTCTGATGCAGTGGGCATAGTTAGTTTAAATAATTTTATCTAAAAAATATTTTTTATATCAAAATCTCTCTTATAATCATTAAAATTAAGACCTAGTGGCCTTAAAATGATTTATAAATAGATTATATCATAAAAATAAGTACTGAGTCAAGTATTTTTTTAATTAATTGATTTTTATCTGAAGTCAATTTACAATATAAAAGTCCCAATAAAGAACTTTGCAAATCACTATATTTGTTAGAAATTTATAGCTATGCAAAACTTCTGAAACTTTAGTTTACCTAAGATATAAGCGGATTTCAGAGATTTTTAACAGAGGTTTTTGACACTAAATATCTTAATCTTCCGATGAATGATATGGGTAAAATATGAAGAAAATAAGCTTGTTTAAATAATACTTAAAAATGAATTGGCAAAGTAAAATATATAATATCACTAAAAAAACCATTACAACTAGTCTTGGCCTATCACTATGCCTATTATCTGGAATAGTAGTTTTATCATTATTTAGCTTTAATGTTGATGACATTTCCTTTAACACCGAATCCACTAATCAAGCAATAGAAAATTGGATGGGTGTTTTTGGCTCTCACATATCCGATCTACTCTTTCAACTTGTTGGCCTATCGGCATTTTTTCTATGCTTAATATTACTCAGCTTTGGCATGAAAATTTTAGATAAAAGAAGAATAGAATTTTTATATTTAAAACTAACATTAATACCTTTTTGCTTATTGTTATTTTGTATCTTTTTTGCTAGTATAGAAAGTCCAAATTGGTGGATCTTTAATAGTCTGGGCGGGGTTAATGGTGATTTTATCTTACATAAATTAAGCATTATACCAAACCCAATCATTATGATATTATCCTTAATTTTATCTTTTATTACTCTTTCTATTATTATTGAAATCAGCTTAAATGATTGGCGTTATTTCGCTCGTTATAATGTTGCAATTGGCAGATATTTACTTGGTAAATTAACAGAATTATCCCTAAATTTTGTTTATTTTATTAAAAATAAAATCTCAAAATTAGAAAATGGGGTCAATTTAGCTCCAAAAAATTCAAAAAAACATAAAAGTAAAATAAAAAATGACAAAAATAGCAAAAAAACACAAAAAACCACTAATAAAACCAGACAAATGATTAAAGCTGGTAATAACAGTAATTATGATCTACCAATAATAGATTTATTAACTATCAGAGAAGATAAAAATAAAATTAACAATATTAGCAAAGTTCAATTAGATGAACAAGCTAAAATGCTAGTTAAAGTCCTAGAAGATTATAGTATTTTAGGTAAATCTTTAGGAGTAAAATTAGGTCCCGTAATAACTTTACATGAATTTGAGCCGGCTCCTGGAACAAAATCTTCGCGTGTTATTGGCCTAGCTGACGATATTGCACGCTCCATGAGTGCAGTTTCAACAAGAATCGCAGTAATTGCTGGCAAAACTACAATTGGAATTGAATTGCCTAATAAAATCAGGGAAATGATTTACTTAAAACAGCTAATAAAGTCAGAAAAATATAAATATTCTCAAGCCTCTTTACCAATTATACTTGGAAAGGATATTGGTGGGGAATCAATGATAGTAGATTTGGCTAAAATGCCCCATTTACTTATCGCCGGAACAACAGGCTCAGGTAAGTCTGTCGGAGTTAATGTGATGATTTTATCCTTACTTTACAAACTAAGACCAGATGAATGTAAATTCATCATGATTGATCCAAAAATGCTAGAATTATCAATTTATGATGGCATACCTCATTTACTTTCGCCAGTTGTTACAGATCCAGCAAAAGCAGTAATCTCTCTTAAATGGGCTGTGAATGAAATGGAAGAAAGATATAAGGCAATGTCTAACTTTAACGTTAGAAACATACATAGCTATAATGAAAAAATGATTAAGGCTATTAAAAACAACGAAGTTCTAACGAAAAAAATTCAAACTGGATTTAATCCTGAAACTGGTGAGCCAATTTTTGAAACAGTAGAGCTGAAAGCAAAAAAACTACCATTTATCGTGATCATAGTTGACGAAATGGCTGATTTAATGATGGTCGCCGGCAAGGACATTGAAGGATCAGTACAAAGATTAGCGCAAATGGCAAGAGCCGCCGGTATTCACTTAATTATGGCGACACAAAGACCTTCAGTTGATGTTGTTACAGGTATAATTAAAGCTAACTTCCCAACAAGAATAAGCTTTCAGGTTACCTCCAGAATTGATAGTAGAACCATTCTTGGCACACAAGGGGCAGAGCAGCTACTTGGACAGGGTGACATGATATATATGTCAGGAGGCAGTAAGATGACCAGAGTTCATGCGCCATTTTGCTCTGATACAGAAGTAGAAAATATTGTAAATTTTATTAAATCACAAAAAACCGATGAAGAAGATGACATGATAACATTTGACGATGAACAATCCATTTCAAATATAAACAATAATTCATCAAATCCACACAATATTGAAGATAAAGATGGAGATTTATATTCTCAAGCAGTTATGATTGTGAAAAAGGATAAAAAAACCTCAATCAGCTACATACAAAGACAGCTTCGCATCGGCTATAACAGAGCGGCTTCATTAATTGAAAAAATGGAAGAAAATGGCATTTTAAGTGCACCAAACAACTCTGGAAAACGAGAAATAATCGAAGAATAATCATGCAACAACTTTTTAGAATAATTACTATTGCCTTTATATTGGGTTTCTTAACTGTAAGCTCCGCTTTAACTTATATATTTATCAGATATAGCAAGGACTTACCAGATTATAAACAATTAAAATCATATAACCCATTAATAACCACCAGATTATATAGCTATGATGGTGAATTAATTAAAGAATTCTCCAAAGAAAATCGTATATTTGTTGCAATTGATATTATACCTCAACATCTTATAGATGCTTTTATTGCCGCTGAAGATAGTAATTTTTACAGACATTCAGGTATTGATATTGCAGCAATTATCAGAGCCACAATTAATAATGCTGTTGCTTATATGAAAAATGAAAGACTTGCTGGAGGTGCTTCAACAATAACGCAACAAGTAGTAAAAAATTTCCTTTTAACCAATGAAAGAACATTAACCAGAAAAATTAAAGAAGCAATTTTAGCCTATAAAATTACCAAAACCTTCAGTAAGGATAGAATCTTAGAATTATATCTAAATCAAATCTATTTAGGTTCTAGCTCTTATGGTGTTGCCGCAGCATCGCAAGCTTATTTTGATAAATCAATTGACGAGCTAACAATTGAAGAGGTGGCATTACTAGCAACCCTTCCCAAAGCCCCATCAAAGCTAGATCCAAGAAAAAATATAGAAAAAGCTAAAATTAGAAGAGACTGGGTAATTAATCGCATGCTAGCAGAAGGATTTATCGACAAGAAAGACGCAATGGTGGCAATTTCCACTCCCATTACCTTAAGAAAATACAATAATAATATTGAAGCGGTAGCAAATTCCTTTTCTGATAATGTTAAAAAAGAATTAACTAGACTTTACGGCTCTGATAATGTTTTTGAGAGCGGAATAATGGTTCGCACCACTCTTGATACTAAAATGCAAAAAATTGCTAAAAAGGCTTTACAGAGAGGTCTGGAGCTCTATGATAGAAGACATGGATATAGGGGGTCAATAACTAATATTAATCTAAGAAAAAATCCAGATTGGCAAGCAAAATTAAAGGAAATAAAAATAGAAAAACTATATAAAGATAGCTGGGAGAAAGCTATTATTTTGGACTATAATGATGATGAAGCTGAAATTGGACTTATTGATCAAGAAAATGGTATAATTAAAAAAGAAAATATCGTTTGGGCTAGGAAATATATTGATATCGATACTGTTGGCAATGATATTAAAAAAATATCAGATGCCTTTAAAAAAGGAGATGTTATATTAGTTGAAAATATTATAGGAGATTTATACGGCTTAAGACAAATTCCAGAAGTAAATGGCGCAGCAATGGCTATGGACCCTCATAGCGGCAGAATTTTAGCTATGTCTGGCGGGTATATTGACGCATCGAATCAATTTAATCGTACCAATCAAGCTAGAAGACAGCCTGGCTCAGTATTAAAAACTTTTGGCTATCTTACCGCTCTTGAAAATGGGCTAACTCCTGCCACAATAATAATGGATGAACCTGTCACACTTGATCAAGGAGATGAATTGCCACCATATAGCCCTATGAATTATTCTAAAAAGTTTTATGGCCCTACCACCCTTAGAAAAGGTCTAGAAAAATCTATAAATATCACCACCGTAAGAGCCGTTTCTCAAGTTGGACTTGATAAAATGGCTCAAACTATCAAAAAATTTAAAATTAATGATGATCCCGAACCAATATATTCATTAGTTTTAGGCTCAACTGAAACCACATTGTCAAAATTAATTATGGCTTATTCCATGATTGTTAATGGTGGCAAGGATATCACTCCAACAGTGATAGAGAAAATTCAAGATCGAAATGGCAAAGTAATTTTTAAAAGAGATGAGAGAGATTGTAAATTTTGTAATATAAATATAGGTAAAAATGAAAATGATACCGATATAGATATAAAAGAAATTATAATTCCCGAATTAACCGATAACAGAAAACAAATCACCGACGAAGCAACCGCTTATCAAATTACTTCCATGCTAGAAGGCACGGTAAAAAGAGGGACAGGCAGAAAGGCTTTGGCAGTAAAAAAGATTTTAGGTGGCAAAACTGGAACAACAAATAATTCTTTTGATTCTTGGTTCGTAGGATTCTCTCCTGATTTAGTTTTTGGTGTCTATGTTGGTTTTGACATACCAAAATCTTTAGGAAAATATGAAACAGGAGCATCAATTGCCTTACCTGTATTTGTTGATTTTATGAAAGAAGCCTTGCTAGAAACTCCATCAACCCCATTTAGGGTTCCTGACACCATTAAATTTGTTAAAATTGATAAAAATACCGGCAGAAGCCCTACCCCATCAACTGCAAAATATGATATTATTTTTGAAGCCTTAAAGTTGGATGATAAAATTGAAGATGAGACTATCTTTAAAGAAGAAAATTATGATGGAATGGATAGCGAAATAGAGAATGGATCTGAACATGAAGCAGAAGAAAATATTGGTATTTATTAAAATAACATCAGATGATCTATATTAATATTATTATCATTTTTGCAATTATAATCACCTTAATTAAGCTAATTTCCAGCTCGAAAATTAAAAGAACTGAAAGACTGGCAATATTTTATTTTATATTTACCAATTTAATAATATTAATATTTTTAAATTCTTTTAATAATTTTGAAAATATATTTGATATAATAATATTACTACTTCTTTTACAGATTATTTTTATTTTTATTTCACTTAAAAGTAAACAACGCTAATTATAATATGATTATTTTAGGAAATATATTATTAATTATAGGAGCTATCTTAATATTTCTTGCCTCTATTGCTATTTTTAAAAGTAGAAATGCTTTTTTTACAATGCAGCAAGTTAATATGGTAAATATCTATGCTATTTCAATTTTATTAATCGGCTTTATGTTAATAAATCCTAAAATTCAAAATATATTTGAAATTGCCCTTATTCTTATTCTCAATATAATTATTAGCACAATAGTAACTCAAATTTTAAATAAAAAAACCGCTCAAAATAAAAAAACTCTAAAAAATATTGAAAAATGCATAATAAATTCCTAAAAAACCTAATATATATCATAATAGCAATTATAATTGCCATATTTTTACTAATTCAGCCATTTAATATATATTGTAAAATGACCAAGAAGTGCTATCCTATTGGCTTTTCATCTATTTCACTGCAAAAAAAGGGAGAAAAAATAATGAATCTTAACTTTTCAGCTAATATTAATGAGAAAGATAATAAAATATTAGAATTCTATCCAGAAAAACAGCAAATATCAGCCTTTAGCAATGAATTTGTTAGAAATTCCTATATCGTTAAAAATTTGAGTGATGAAGTTATTAATGTCAAAACTAACTATAAAGCAAAACCAGAAGAGGCAGATCAATATTTAGATAAAATTGAATGCCTATGCTTTCAAAGTCAAACTCTAAAACCAAATGAAGAAGTAAAAATGCCTATTAAGTTTCAGATAAAATCTGAAATTGACAAAAAAGATATTAAGGAAATTGAAATTAATTATAATATTATGCTGGAGTAATAAAACCAGTAATATATAAACAACGGATCAATTGTAGGGGCAGACCTGAAGTGTCTGCCCGTACAAACCCAAGGATAAATGACATAGCGGGCGAACACATAGGATCAAACCTACATTATATCTGTAAAACGTACATTATTCCTACCTTAAGAACGTAGAGCCTTAAGCTTAAGCATCTTTTTTATAAAAAAACATTATCATCTTAAGAACACAGAACCGATAAAAAACAACGGATCAATTGTAGGGGCAGACCTGAAGTGTCTGCCCGTACAAACCCAAGGATAAATGACATAGCGGGCGAACACATAGGCTAAAAACCTGCATTATACCCGTAAAAACCAACAAAAACAAGGATAAATGAAACAACGGATCAATTGTAGGGGCAGACCTGAAGTGTCTGCTGAGAAGAAACCAACAAAAACATTATTCCTACCTTAAGAACGTAGAGCCTTAAGCTTAAGCATCTTTTTTATAAAAAAACATTACTATCTAGGAATACAGAACCAATAAAAAATAACGGATCAATTGTAGGGGCAGACCTATGTGTCTGCCCGTAGTCAACCAAGGATAAATGACATAGCGGGCGAATACATAGGCTAAAAACCTACATTGCACCCGTAAAAACCAACAAAAACAAGGATAAATGAAACAACGGATCAATTGTAGGGGCAGACCTATGTGTCTGCCCGTAGTCAACCAAGGATAAATGACATAGCGGGCGAACACATAGGCTAAAAACCTACATTATACCATTTTAACTTATAAATGAATTAAATTCTAAATATTTTTAGGTAAAATTGATGAAAAATGATAACGAATTTAATAATTTAGCAATTTTAGAAGTTAAAATAGTATAATATTACAACTGAACATCTAAATCCTTATCTGAAGTGTCAGATATTGGTTTTGTAGGAGTATTGCTAGGAAGATCAATAGTAATATCACTCCCCTTCATTTCTCCTTTAGTAAGTTCTCTTGGAGGACGACCACAATGAAAATTTAAAATATCCGTATTAACTTTACCTTGTGTATTAAATAATTCTTTATTTCCAAATTCCTGCTTAAATCTTTCATTTATTGCCCTTTTAACAGCTTCTTCTTGACCTTTAGGGTCAATATTTATTTTAAATGAACCTTTGGAACCACCTCCTTCTTGATAACGAGCATCATATTTAAATTCTACACTACATTTTGTCTCGGTACCAGTAATAACATCATGAAAAGTAATATGACTCTGAGGATTTAATAGATAAACCTTGAATGGCTCACCATCAAAATCAGCATAAAATTCTACATGATCAGCTATATTAATATTATCACTTACTGTATCAGGTTCTATTTTACTATCTGATCCACCCCTTATAACCTCCTCCCTTTTTAATGCTTGACTTTCTGTCTTAACATTTAATATATTATTAAATACATCTTCATCTACTATCTTTTTTTGACCTGGCTTTATATTAAATTTTTTTGAAAATTCTGATGTAAGACTTGACCCATTTAATTTCTCAACAGTTTCCTTATCTTTACCGTCTTTATCATTATCAATAATAATTAATTTTTGAAATTTTTGAGAAATAACATCAGTACCCATCCCTTCTATATTATCAGCCTGAAATATATATAAAGGATTATTTATCTGTGAGTTTACATCTATAGAGGTTTCTACTCTTGGGCTTGAAGCTGGAATTGGAGTTCTTTCTCGCACTGGCTGCGTAGTTGACAATGGGAATTTTAGCTCTAACTCTTGTTGTTTCTTTAACTCTTCTTGTTTTGCTAATTCTGCTTGTTTTTGATATTGTTTTACTTCTTGTTGTTTTGTTTTTTCTTCTTTTAAATATTCTTCTCTAATATTTCTAGCATTATCAATTAATGCTATTATTTCTTTTTTAACTGTTTCTTTATCTGATTTATAATAATATTCACAAGCCCACTCTCTTGCTGTTTTATTGTTATTTCCTTTAATGTTAATATCTATTCCTAATTCTATTAATTTTTTTATTGTTGATATGTGGCCACTATAAGCAGCACGAAGAAGAGCGTTATTGCTAATATTATTTGTAAAATCTAATGAAAGACCTTT
>CAJQHT010000048.1 GCA_905478245.1 uncultured Rickettsiales bacterium
TTTGTTTCTGCTTTTGCTTTTGCTTCTTCTTGTCTTTCTATTGCTGCTAGCCTTGCTGCTTCATCTTGATGTCTTTGTGCTTCTGCTTGTCTTGCTGCTTCTGCTGCTAGCCTTGCTGCTTCTGCTATTTCTCCTTCTTCTGCCGCCTTTACTCTTCCATCTTTTTTAGCATCTGTAATCATGTTCTCTAATTCAACTTCCCGACTTTTTTCTTCGCTTTGAAATTTTAATTTAATTTGAGAACGAAGATCCTTATCTATTGATGACATAGCTTCTTTTATCTTTTCCCATGAGACTTCAGTACCATCATCACCTAAATCTTTCTTTATTTGCTCAACAAAAAATAAATTCTTTATTTCACCTTGTATTTCTGTTTCTATTGTTTGATTCTTCAATTCTTTATGAAATATAGAATAATAAAAATTTGTATCTTCTTTAGCTTTTTTAAGCATTTTACCTATCTTGATTTTTTTAGCCGCTTCACGACCTTCTTGTAATTCACCTTGATTGTCAAAAAAATCATCATCAACTATAACCTCAGTTTTCTTGGATTCTTCCTGTTTATTATATTGCTCTTCAATTTTAGACCTAAGAACTTCATCTATTTTTTGAAAAGTTTCTTTTACCTTTTTACCTAAAGCATTGAGTCTCTTATTATTTTCTGGATCGTCTTCTGTTATTATTTTAACTATTTCACTATGTTGACTATCAAAATCTTCATCTATTATACCTCTTGGTAACCTCTTATTAATGCAAAAATCCTTAATTTTTTGACCTGCTGCGCTAAGTTTTAAAACCTCTTCATCTTCAAGAACATCATCACCAATTTCTGCTACCTCTAATTCTTGACCTCCTAATTCCCTTACTGCTTCTTCTTGCTTAGGCTGATCAGTTAAATCAGAAAATTTCTTTCTAAAATTTTCCTTCTGATCCTCAGATTCTTGAAAATCCTCTGCTTTTAGAATTGCTATTAGATCTTGTATGTCTTCATTAATAATCAGCTCTTTCTGTTCTTCTTCTACTGGATCTGACAACCCTTCCTCTGGCTCGGACAATTCCACAGCTAACCCCTTCTCGAGCTCCTCGAGCTCTTGGTCTATTTCCGCATCTTCTTCCTTATCTCTTGCCTTCTGTTCTTCTGCGACTTTACGTTGTCTAGTTAATACGGCTCCTGGATTTAAAAACTCATCACAAAAGTTAATAAGTTCACAACATTGATTATAATTAAGACCTTTTACCCCAGAAGCACTAAACACTGCAAACACATTTGTTTTTTTCTTTACCATTCCAGCTAGTTTATTAACTTCACCTTCAAACTCTTTTTTTAAATCTTTTAAAGCCTTATCTTTTTCTGGTATTTCAGCTAGCTCTTTCTCTAAGGCAGCAATTTCATTTTTTAGTTCCATCTTTTTCATTGAAGGACCACTTATAATATAGTCTTGTAGCTCTACGTTTTTTAGATTAATATCATTGTTTATATCAGCTTCACTACGCGCTTTAGACACCTCTGTCTCCAAAGCATCAAGATTGGTTTTTAACGATTGAAGCACATTAAATTCTTTTTTATCTTTATCTTCAATCTTTTCAAGAAATGCATCGGTTTTGTTCTTTAAAATATTTTTAATATTAGTTTTAGCTTGATCTTTTATTGCTTTTTGTTCTTTATTATTTTCTATAAGTTTTTGCATCAATGAAGAAGGTTTCCTGGGAGCAGGACTTGAAGACTCAGGGGGGGTAGGACTTGATGCTGGATTGGGATTATGATCAGGAGTTGACGGCTCAGGGGCGGCAGAACTTGATGCTGGATCAAAATCAAGATCTAGACTTGACGACTCAGGGGTGACAGAACTTAATGCTGGAGTTTTTTGATCCTGCCGCTCTATTCTTTGAATAAATGCTACAACCTTATTAAGATTATTTATATTATTTTTTGTTATTTTTAAGTCAGGATTACCAAATAATGAAAAAAGATTTTTTACTGCATCAAGTGACAACGCTTTTTTTCTTTGAGTTTCTGTGTTTACTTGAGTTAATTCTTTTTTCCATCCTTCTACCTTTATTTTTGCTTTCGCTTCAAGTGATTTAGTGCCTCCAATATCCCGTCTTTGTTTTGCTGCCTCTTCTTCTGTTAACTCACCTTTGCGTTTCTTAGCAGCAATCTCTTTTATTTTTCTTTGATCTATGTTTCTGGCTGCAATAATAAGTTTTCCTCCTGATGCTACTTGTGTTGTTAATTTTTTTTTCTTTTGCCAGGATGCAGAATATTCTTTTGCCGCTTCATTATATATTTCTATTTTTTTATTAATTTCCGTTTTCTGTTCTTCACTTTTTCTACTATAAGTTGCATAAAAAGCTTTCTGCTGATTATTCCGTGTATTAAATTCTTTGTCTTGCCCTTGTGTAAAATTTTTTATTAATTTAGCAACATTACCTGGAACCTCGCCAGTCCCTCCAGTTGCCTGTTTTTTGGCAACTCTTCCTTTTTGTGTTCTCCATGATCCATCACCATTCGGCACAACAACCCCCTATATTAATAATTTTAACTGAAATATTGATATTTTTAATCATTTAGTTATAAATTTTGTAACTTTAATTAAGTTAGTTTTAGTAATACCATTTTAACTTATAAATGAATTTAATCATTTAATAAAATACCTGCTTTAGAAGTTAAAATGGTATAGTATATGACTTAGGAATTATATCATATTTTTAATTTATTGTCAAGATCTTATTATCACTATATAGCTTATACCATTTTAATCTGAAAAACTAGTAATTTTTTAATGTAGGTTTTTAGCCCTATGTGTCTGCCCACTATGTCATTTATCCTTGGGTTTCTACGGGCGAACACATAGGTTCGCCCCTACAATTGATCCGTTGTTTATTTGTCATTGGTTTTTATCGCAATATAATTGATCCGTTGTTTATTTGTCATTGATTTTTATCGCAATATAATTGATCCGTTATTTTTTTATGGAAATAATGTTTCGTTGGGTTTTATGGGAATATTTATTTTTACGGGTATATTTATTGTTACGGATATAATGTAGGGGCAGACCTGAAGTGTCTGCCCACTATGTCATTTATCCTTGGTTGGCTACGGGCGAACACATAGGTTCGCCCCTACAATTGATCCGTTGTTTATTTGTCATTGGTTTTTATCGCAATATAATTGATCCGTTATTTTTTTATGGAAATAATGTTTTGTTGGGTTTTATGGGAATATTTATTTTTACAGGTATATTTATTGTTACGGATATAATGTAGGGGCAGACCTGAAGTGTCTGCCCGCTATGTCATTTATCCTCGGTTGGTTTCGGGCAGACACATAGGTCTGCCCCTACAATTGATCCGTTGTTTATTTGTCATTGGTTTTTATCGCAATATAATTGATCCGTTGTTTATTTGTCATTGATTTTTATCGCAATATAATTGATCCGTTATTTTTTTATGGAAATAATGTTTCGTTGGATTTTATGGGAATATTTATTTTTACAGGTATATTTATTGTTACGGATATAATGTAGGGGCAGACCTGAAGTGTCTGCCCGCTATGTCATTTATCCTTGGTTGGCTACGGGCGAACACATAGGTTCGCCCCTACAATTGATCCATTGTTTATTTGTCATTGGTTTTTATCGCAATATAATTGATCCGTTGTTTATTTGTCATTGGTTTTTTTATCGCAATATAATTGATCCGTTATTTTTATTGATTTTAAGACAGTTCTTAAATTTACTACGCAGGAGCACAAGACTCCTTGCAAATCAAAAATATAGCTATAAAATAGCAAAATTCATCTTTAAATTATACTAAAATCCATCTTTAAAGAATGGTATTTGCTATAATATAGGAAAATATTTATAAATTATGCGAAAAAATAACAAAAATAGCCTATTTTTATTAATTCCCTATCTAAAACCTTATAAAATTAAAATATTTTTTGTAATTTGTGCCTTGCTTACCACCTCCATCATGGTGTTATTTATGGGTAAGATTATTAAATATTTAATTGATTTTGGCTTTTCTGCTGATAATTTACAATATTTGAATTTTATTTTATTTGCCTTTGCTATTGTGGTGGTAATTTTAGCTATTGCTGGTTATTTTCGCTCTTCTTTAATTAATGAAGTAGGGGAAAGGGTGGTGGCCAAGCTAAGGCAGCAGGTTTATTCTCACATTATTTTATCTTCCAATGATTTTTTTGAAAAAACCAGAATTGGCGATATAATTTCTCGTTTAACCGTTGATACAACATTGCTTTACAACATAATTAGCAATTCTATTTCCTTTTTATTGCGCAATATTTTACTTTTTATTGGCGGTTTAATATTTTTATTTTTAAGCAGTGTTAAATTAACTTTAATTTCATTATTCTTACTGCCAATTGCCGTTATTCCTATTATTTTCTTAGGAAAAAAAGTTAAAAAATTATCTTTAAGGACACAGGAAATGGTTTCTTTGCTTAGTTGTCACATCGAAGAATCAATTAATGGTGTCAGAACCATAAAAGCCTATCAAAATGAAGAAAAAAACAGCTCTGATTTTAATAATTTAAGCATTAATGCTTTAAATGTTGCCATTAAAAAGATTCAAATTCGCTCATTATTAATTTCAATGGTAATTGCTATTGCTTTTGGTTTTGTTGGGGTAGTTATTTGGCTGGGCAGCTTTGAAGTAATTAAAGAAAATATGAGCGCTGGTAGCCTATCATCCTTTATTTTCTACGCAATTATTACCGCCACTTCTTTAGTTTCAATCAGCCAAGTTATGGGGCAATTACAAACAGCATCTGGAGCTTCCACGCGGATTTTTGAATTATTAAAAACAAAATCAGCCATTAAGGAAATAGAAAATCCAATTAAAATTGATCAAAAAATAATCAATGAAGGTAATTTAACTCTGGAATTTAAAAATGTTAATTTCTCTTATTATTTAAAAAAAGAAATAACAGCCTTAAAAGATTTTAACTTAAAAATTAATAATAATGATAAAATTGCTTTAATTGGACCAAGTGGCGGTGGAAAAAGTACAATTTTTCAACTGCTTTTACGTTTTTTCGATGTTAATAAGGGGGAAATTCTAATTAATGATAAAATTAATATCAAAGATTTATCCATTAAAGATCTTAGATCTTTATTTTCTTATATTTCTCAAGATTGTTTTATATTTTCAGGAACAATTTTTGAAAATATCATCTATGGCAATAAAGATATTGATAAAAATAGAGTTCAAGAGCTGATTGATAGCAATGAAGCTTTTAAATTTATCAATAAATTACCAGAAAAATTAGATAGCTTTGTTGGGCAAAAAGGCATTAAATTATCAGGCGGAGAAAGGCAAAGAATAGCAATTTTACGCTCTATTGCTAATAATGCTCCAATTCTATTATTAGACGAAGCCACAAGTGCGCTTGACAATAAGAATGAAGAATTAATAATAAAACTAATAAATGATATTTCTAAAGATAAAATCGTTATTTTTATCGCCCATCGCCTCTCAACAATTAAATCAATGGATAGGGTGATATTATTAAGAGATGGCAAGGTAATAAAGGATTATAATTCATCTGATGAGATTGATTTAAATATATTATTTTAAAAGAACTTTATAAATCATTAAATTTTGGTGATTTGCAAATTAAAACTGTATCAAAATTATACATAATGTATTGTTTTTATACATATTATGTATAATTTTGACATATATTATACCAAATCCCATCTTTAATGAATGATACAGGCAAAATATTTTTTAGATAAAAATTATAAAAAACGAGTCGTAATATGTTCATATTTCGCGAGGCTTTTTATGATTTTAATCAAAAAATATAAAGTTAGATTATTTATTATTTTAACCCATTTAAAGATGGGAATTGGTATTATACTAAAACCCATTTTTAATTAATAGCTATATGAATTTTGATGTTATTGTTATAGGCGCTGGACATGCCGGAATTGAGGCTGCTTGTGCCAGCTCAAGAATGAAAGCTAAAACATTACTTATAACTCTAAAAGAAGATAATTTAGGGGAAATGTCTTGCAACCCAGCAATAGGAGGGGTAGCTAAGGGCACTATTACTCGTGAAGTTGATGCTCTTGATGGTGTTATGGCTCGCGCAATTGATAAAGCAGGAATACATTTTCGCATTTTAAATTCAAGCAAAGGAGCGGCCGTTAGATCTCCGCGTGCTCAAGCTGATCGTAAATTATATAAAAAAGCCATTAAAGAAATTATCAAAGAACAAGATAATTTAACCATAGAATATGGCATGGTTGAAGATTTCATTATTGAAAATGAACAAATTATTGGCATTAAAACTGAAAATAAGCAAGAATTTTTAGCCAAATCAGTTATATTAACTAGTGGCACCTTTTTAAAAGGAGTAATTCATATTGGTAATGAATCATTAGAAGCAGGCAGAATAGGGGAGAAGCCTGCCAATAAATTATCAGATATTCTAAAAAAATTTAATTTCAATTTAAGTCGATTAAAAACAGGAACGCCACCACGTTTAGATAAAAATTCAATTGATTTTTCTATTTTAGAGGAGCAGCAGGGTGATAATCCGCCTAAGCCCTTTTCCTATTTAAATAATAAAATAGATATTGAGCAAATTTCTTGTTTTATTAGCTATACCAATGCAGAAACCCATAAAGTTATTCATGATAATTTAAAAAAATCAGCAATCCATGTTGGCAACATAACCTCTAAAGGACCTAGATATTGCCCATCAATTGAAGATAAAATTTATCGTTTTGCTGACAAGGAAAGACATCAAATTTTTTTAGAACCCGAAGGTCTTGACTCTGATATTATTTATCCTAATGGCATCTCAACATCATTACCCAAAGAAATTCAACTTGAATTTTTAAAAACAATTAAGGGGCTAGAAAATGTAAAAATGATTCAAGCTGGCTACGCTATTGAATATGACTTTGTTGATCCAAGGCAATTAAATGCAACTTTAGAAACTAAAAAAATTAAAAATTTATTTTTTGCCGGTCAAATTAATGGCACAACTGGCTATGAGGAGGCTGCAGGGCAGGGAATTGTCGCTGGCATTAATGCTGCATTAAAGTCTCTTAATAAAAAGCAGGAATTCACTATTGATAGAAGTGATGGCTATATTGGAGTAATGATTGACGATTTAATCACCAAGGGCACTGTTGAGCCTTATCGCATGCTTACCTCCCGTGCGGAATATCGCCTTTATTTAAGAGCAGATAATGCTGATTTAAGATTAACGCCAAAAGCTATTAAAATTGGCTGTATATCAGATAAAAGAAAAAATATTTTCCTAAAAAAGAAGTTGGATTTAGAGAGAAATATTAAAAAATTAAAAGAATTAAGTATTTTTCCAAATAAATTATTAAATTACGGCATAAATGCCAAGCAAAATGGCATAAAAAAGAGTGCTTTTGAATTATTATCTTTGCAGAAAATTAATTTTAAAGAGTTGACTAATATTTGGCCTGAATTAGAATCGATAGGAGAAGAAATTAAGGAGCAAATTAAAATTATTGCCTCCTATGATTCTTACCTAAAAAGACAAGAAAAAGATATTGCTAATTTTAAAAAAGACGAGCATATTAAAATACCAGAAGATATTAATTTTAATGAAATTAAAAGTCTTTCTTCTGAAGTTAGGGAAAAATTAAAAGAAAATAAACCAAAAACAATTGGTTTAGCCAGTAGAATTTCTGGCATTACGCCAGCTTCTATAATGTCTATAATTATTTATCTAAAAGGTAAAAATATTTAAATTATGTTAAAATATTTTAAAAAAATTAATAAAATTTCAATTAAAAAAATTGTTTTTATTAGCTTTTTTATGATTATTTTTATCTTTCTTGTCAAGCAATCACTAGCACAGGGAATAAAAGAGACGGAATTTCAGGGTGAAGTATCAAATGCACAAGCAATTAAAACAATAGAAAAAGTATTAATCTCTCCCAAGGGTTCTATTATAATAAATGATAAGCCAAAAATCACTATCAACAGATCATCGCAAGAAGTTATCTCTGAGACAAAATCTAATTCTAAAAACACTAATTCCAATTCTGATTTTGCCAGCATTTCAAATGAAAATATAGAAGAAAATAAACAAAATGATATCACTTCTAAAAATCCAGAAATATCTATTGAGATAATTAAAAAAATGGATAGTAACGCTAATCGATTAAAAGAAACTGCGGCCTATAACGCTATGATCTCCAATCAATATGAAGCAGCTTTAGAGCTTTACAAACAAATTTTAATTAAAGAAAGTGATAATCATTATGCCAAATTTGGCCTAGCAACAGCCTATCACAAATTAAAGCAATATGATGAGGCTAAAAAGCATTATTACGAATTATTATCCACAAATATTGAAAATAAAAATGAAGTTATTGCTAATTTTATTGAAATATTAGTTAACGAATCACCAATTGATGCTAAATATATCTTAGCCAGATTATCCTCTCAAAGCCCTAATACCGATTACATCTTAGCTAGATCAGCTTTAGCTTACGATAAAATAAATAAAAAAGATGATGCAATATTACTTTTAAAAAGAGCAATTAATATAAATTCTAAAAATATCGAATATCAAATCAATCTAGCAATCATCCTTGATAAAAATAATGAACCTGAAGAAGCTTTAAAATATTACAAAAGATCTTTACGTGGATATGTAGATTCTGGCAATAATTCTAATCAAATTAATCTTGCTTCAATTAGAAAAAGAATCAATTTCTTGCAAAAAATTATGGATGGAGATCTTTAATAAAAAACTCTCCCCTAACAAATAATTACTTATTTTTAAACATGACAATACTTAATAAATTATTAGATTATATCATAAAAAAAGACGGCTCTGATCTTTATATATCAGCAAGTAATAATATATTTGTTAGAATAGACGGTGAATTGCGTTGCATTTCTCAAAATAAACTTTCAAATGAAGAAATTTATAATTTGTTAAGTGACGTTATGAGCGAAAAAAGATTTAAAGAATATAAAGAAAATCTTGAAGCTGATTTTTCGATCAGTAAAGATAAAAGCTATAGATTTAGGGTTAATGCTTTTCATAATAGCCATGGCCCAGCTGCGGTTTTTAGACTTATAAGCAACAATGCCATGACCTTAGAGGATATGGAATCTCCTGAATCAATTCATAATTTGTGTCATTTATCTAAGGGGTTAATTTTAGTTGTAGGTCCAACTGGAAGCGGTAAATCTAGCACCTTAGCAGCAATGATCAATAAAATGAATAACAGCTTTAATCACCACATTCTAACCATTGAGGATCCGGTAGAATTTACCTTTAAATCAAATAAATCTTTAATTAATCAAAGAGAAGTTGGCAGTAGCACCGAATCCTTTGCTGCAGCTCTAAAAAGCTCCTTAAGGGAAAGTCCTGATGTTATCATGGTTGGAGAAATGAGGGATGTAGAAACAACAAAATTAGCCTTAACCGCAGCCGAAACTGGTCATTTAGTCCTGGCCACTTTACACACCATGTCCGCCGCACAAACTATCAATAGAATTATCGATATTTTCCCAGCTAGCGAAAAAAACATTGCCAGATCAATGCTTTCCTCTTCATTACAGGGAGTTATATCACAAAGATTACTAAAGAAAAAAGGTGGGGGCAGGTGCGCCGCTCTTGAAATTATGTTAGCAAATAATTCTATTAAAAATTTAATTAGAGAAGACAAAATTCCTCAAATTAACTCAATTATAGAAATAGGTCAAAAACAAGGCATGATATCCATGAAAGATTCTGTCGAAATATTAGTTGCTACCGATAAAATTAGCCAAGAAGATGCGGATGAATTTTTAGCCTCATTGCATCTATAATTATCAAAAATGAAGATCAACATTAACCAAGAAGAGTTAAAGCAAACTATAAAATTACAACAGGAAGCATCAGACCCCAAAAGATCTGTTTTTGTTGCTGCCTCTGCCGGATCTGGTAAAACAAAAATACTTACAGATAGAGTTTTAAGATTATTACTTACAGGATCTACTCCCAATCAAATATTATGTCTTACTTTTACCAAGGTTGCTGCCTTTGAAATGAAGCACAGAATATATAAAGAACTTGGCAATTGGTCCATAATTAATGAAAACGACCTGAGTAATAGAATATTTAATTTAACAGCGCAAAAGCCATCTAAGTCATTATTAAAAAAAGCAAGAAATTTATTTGTTAGCATCTTAGATGATTTTGAGGGAATCAAAATTAACACCATACATGCATTTTGCCAGGGACTAATGGCAAGATTTCCACTAGAATCAGAAATTAAGCCAAATTTTAGCATAATTGACAGTCAAATTGAAAATAAACTACTTTTACAAGCTAAGGATATGCTTTTAAAAGAAGCTTTAACTAATGAGTCTTTAAAGCAGAAAATTCAATCCATTAGCTCTAATTTAAATGAAGAAGGCTTTTTAGATATTATTTTAGAATTAATTAATAAGAGATCCGATCTTGAAAGCACAATAGAAGAATTATCTGGTTTAAATAATCTTAATAATATTCTTCTTTTAATTTTCAATTCTAAAGATAAGGATAAAGAAATTATTTATAATTTAATTAATAACCCGGATCAAGATTCAAATTTTAATGTTAAATCTTTAAAGGAAATTGCTAATATTGCCAAAGATAGCGATAAAATTAGTGATAAAAATTACTATAATTCTACTATTAATTACTTAAAAAACCCAAATGAAGATAATTTTGCAGAATATATTAATGGTTTTTTTACTCAAAAAAAAGAAGCAAGAAAAAACATTATTACAAAATTTGTCTCAATAAAATATGAAAATGCTAGTCAAATTATAAAATTAGAATCAGATAGGCTGGCTTCAATAATTGAAGAGATTAATTCTTTTTATATTGCAAATTTAACCATAGATTTACTTGAAATTGCTAATAAGATGCTACAATTTTATAGTAATTTAAAAAATTCTAACAATTATTTAGATTATAGTGATTTAATTTCTAAAAGTGTCAAATTATTAAATAATAAAGAAAATTCTCAATGGATTAAATATAAACTTGATGGTGCCATAGAACATATTTTAGTTGATGAATCTCAGGATACCAATAATAATCAATGGCAAATAATTAAGGCAGTTAGTGACGATTTCTTTAATGAAAATAAAACGGAAGAAGGTCAAAAAAGAACTATTTTTATCGTTGGCGACAATAAACAATCAATTTATAGCTTTCAAGGAGCTGACCCAGGAATATTTAGCAATGTTTTTTCTTATTATCAGAATAAATTAAAGTTAGCTAATCAAGAAATTTCTAATATTTCTTTAAATAATTCATTTCGCTCTCGAAGGAATATTTTAAAATTAGTTGATAATATTTTCCAAAATGAAAAATATAAAAAAGCCATTAGTCCCATTAATATGGTTAAGCATAATCCAATTAAAATTCAAGAAAATGGTAAGGTTGAATTATGGCCAATAATAAACGTTAAGAAGAAAAAAGAAGAGTATAAAAATGATTTTTCTTGGAAAATTAATGTTCGCCCCAGTAATACCTTAAATTCCAAGGAGTTATTAGCAAAATTAATAGCAAAAAAAATAAAATCATGGATTGTAACAAAAAAAATTATCAAAAGTGAGAATAGGGTGATTCAGCCAAGAGATATCATGATATTAATTAAAAATAGAACTAATAATCTTGGAAATTTGATTATAGAAAATCTACAAAAAGAAGGAATAGCCGTTAATGGCGGAGATAAAATTGAGTTATTTAATAATATTCTCATCAAAGATCTACTAACCATAGCAAGATTCCTACTTTTACCAGAAGATGATTTAAATCTAGCCACATTGCTTAAATCTCCTTTACTCGAAATATCGGAAGAAGATTTATTTGAGCTTTGTCAGGTCAAGAATCAAAAAGAAATATATTTATTTCAAGCTTTAAAATTATCAAAAAAACCAAATATCATTAAGGCTTTAGAATTCTTAAGTGATATGGAGAATTTTTACCAAAGAAATACATATGAAATATACCTATTATTCCTGCATATATTAGAAAATAAAAATAAAAAAGCAAAAATAATAGCGCATTTTGGCGAAGAATCAAAAGAAATTATTCATCAATTTTTAAATTTATGTATCAACTTTGAAGAAAGTGATTCAATCGGCTTGGAAAGTTTTATTTCCGACATTGACAATTCTTCATTAAGAATAAATATAGATTCAATCAATAATGAATTTAATCAAGTCAAAATTACCACTATACACTCAGCTAAAGGATTAGAATCTAAAATCATCATTTTGGCCGATAGCTTTCATTCTCATATACAAAAATATGGATCTAATAAAAATAAAATATTATGGCTCAATAAAGATAATCTAAAAATACCAATTTATAAAGCAAGCAAAGACTCGCAACTAACAAATGATATCAAAAAACATAATTTAAAAATTAAAGAAGAAGAATATTTAAGATTGCTTTATGTTGCCATAACCAGAGCAGAAGAAGAGATCTATATTACTGGATTTGGAGAAAATGCAACTGATGATTGTTGGTATAATTTAATTAAAAATTATGGCCTCATTGAGGCAAAAACTAAAGAATCAGATTTTCGAAATTTACTAAATATTAAAGAAGATGATTTTACTCAAAATAATGAAATCTTATATTTTGAAGATGAAAATCAAAATACAACCAATGAAATAACATTAAAAGATAATCAAGAAAATAATCAGAATTATAAAATTCCAGATTTTTTAACAAAAAAAGCTGAAACAGAATTATTTCAGAACATTATATATCCTTCAACTATCGATAAAACATCTTACAACAACATTACTCAAGCAAATAATGTTAATTTTGGTAATATAATTCATAAAATACTTGAATTATTTATCAAAAAATTAAAAAATAATAACATATTGCTAAAAATAGAAAAACACCTAAATCAACATTATAAAGAATTAGAATCGGCAGAAAAAAAGGAAATATTAAGACAAATTAAAATATTATCCATTGATAAAAAATTTGAATTTTTACGTATAAATAAATTAGAGACTGAAATTCCCATATTTTCTAATATTGACAATCAGATAATTTCAGGAAAAATAGATCTTTTAGTTATAAAGCAAGATGAAATTATTATCATTGATTATAAAAGTAACAAAATAAATAAAGAAGAAATAAACGAGATAGCTAAAAAATATCAAAATCAATTAGAGTTATATAGAGTCATAATTCAAGAAATATATCCTGATAAAAAAATTAAATCCGCTATAATTTGGACATATCTATCTGAAATTACATTTCTTTAGATCAAAGAATTCTTTGACAATTAATAAATATTGTTTATTCTTAACAATATTAATACCACTAAAAGACCTATACAAATTGCTAGATTTTAAGGTCTTCATAAATAAATATGGCATTAATCTATATAATTGACACAATATTACAGCAATATGACTATAAAAAAAGAACATTTAGAACAAATAGAACAGCTAAGACAGCAGAAATCAACAACTATCAGGCCAGTTTCTGAGGAATTGGAAGAGATTCTCTATAAACCATTTCAAGCGCTTGATCACGGCTTTGTCAGAGTGGTAGATTACATGGGAAATGATTCATCAGTGGTGCAATCCGCACGTGTTTCTTATGGTGCTGGTACAAAGCAAGTTAATGCTGATAAGGGTTTAATTAATTATCTTATGGCTCATCGCCATACCACTCCTTTTGAAATGTGTGAAATTAAATTTCATATTAAATTGCCAATTTTTATTGCAAGACAATGGATTAGACACAGAACAGCTAATGTTAACGAATATTCTGCTCGATATTCCATTATGGAAGATGAATTTTACATACCAAAGCAACAAAACCTAGCAGCGCAATCATCGCAAAATCATCAAGGCAGGGATGAGGGCGGTTCACTTAGTGAAAATGAACAAAAAATCGTCCTAGATATCTTAAGGAAAGATTCTAGAAATTGCTACGACAATTATCTCAACATGATCAATCAAGATAAAAATGGCAATATTATAGATGAATCAAAAGATGGTGTTGCTCGCGAATTAGCTAGGATGAATTTAACTTTAAATTGCTATACTCAATGGTATTGGAAAATTGATCTACACAATTTATTACATTTTCTATCCCTAAGGGTCGATTCTCACGCCCAATATGAAATAAGGGAGTATGCCCAAATTATGCTAGATATGGTTCAAAAATGGGTTCCACACTCTTACGAGGCTTTTGTTAAAAACAGAATGAATGGTCAAGAATTCTCCAGTGGAGCTGTTGAAGTTATTAAAAAAATGCTAAAAGGTGAAAAAATCTCTCGAAAAGAAGCAAATCTTAGCGCAAGAGAATGGGATGAATTAATGTTAAAATTAGAAATATCTCAAAATAATAATGATAAAGCAGGCGATAAAATTCATTTAGCAAAATAAATATTAATATTTAATTAAAAACAAATATGTCTATTGGAATCTGGCAATTAATTCTAATTTTAGTTATAATTCTTCTTATATTTGGCGCCGGCAAATTACCAAAAGTTATGAAAGATATTGGTAGTGGCATTAAAAATTTAAAAGAAGGACTAAAAAACGAAGAAAAAGAAGATAAGAAAGATAAATAATACCATTTAAAATTAATAATGTTTAGAAAAAAGACGCCAATCAATACCAAGCATCTTAAGAGCATTATAAAGAATGGTTCAAAAAAAGATAAAATATCCATCCAAAACATAATAAATTCAATGAATGCTGGCGGCTTTGGCTTGGTTCTTATGTTTTTCTCTTTACCTATATTAATACCATTACCACCGCCATTACCCAGCTTTATAGCAATTCCTTTATTCATTTTTTCTTTTCAAATGATAATTGGATTAAGCGCACCAAAATTACCTAAAATAATATCTCAAAAAACAATAGAAAGGGCTCTTATTGCTAAAATTATTGAAAAAGCATCTATATATTTATATAAGATAGAAAAAATAATGAAACCTAGATTGTTTTTTTTAAGCACTGGGATATGTGAAAGATTTATAGGTCTACTAATTTTAATATTCTCTTCTTCTATTTTAATTCCACTTCCTTTTACCAATTTCTTACCAGGTATTGGAATTTTAATAACATCTTTTGGTTTAATGGGTCGTGATGGCTTAATAATTATATTAGGCTTAACCATTGGTCTTTTTGGTGTATTTATAACTCTTGCTGCAATGATGCTTGGAGCTGAATTCTTGGCAATTATTAAAGATTTTCTCTAATATCAAATTCTATCTTTAAAATTAAATTCAAATAATTATTGCTATTTGCCTTGACAAATTAATAATTAGTTACTATATTCTGAAGTAAATAAACTTGCTGCAAATAATGTAGATAAGTTTTTCTTTTTAGAGGTATTTAAGTCTTATCAATTAATTACTTCATCTTTTCTATAGAAATCTTTTAGAAAATTTTACAATAATCTTCCTTATAATCTTTTTAGTTAGTTATTTTTATTACTAATTTTCTTGCATTATAATTAAATCAAATTTTAAATAAATTAATAATTACAATGGTAACATCTAACCCTTTAACGTTAAACAGCAAGAAGCCTGCTTCTGATCAAAATAACATAGAAGCAAAAAAATCAACAATGTCTTTGAGTAGCAAGACAAGTGATGCAGCTGATGACATAAGTGTAAATTCTGAAAATAATAAATTACCAGATGTCAAAACCAATAACACTCCAAGCAATTATAAATCACCAATAGATCAAGAAATTCTAGAGCTAAAATCTTTAAAATTAGAATCACCTGAAAAATTAATAGAAATAGCCATGGAGCATGGACTAGAGAATGTTAGCGACTTATGTAAACAAGATATTATATACCATATTCTTAAAAGATTCTCAGAACAAAAAAGAAATAATACCATAGTAGGAGAGGGTGTTTTAGAAGTTTTACAAGATGGATTTGGATTTTTAAGAGCCCCTGAAGCCAACTATAGACCGGGACCAGATGATATTTACGTCTCCCCTAGTCAAATTAAGAGATTTGGACTTAGAACTGGAGATACCGTTAAAGGTCAAATAAGGGCCCCTAAAAAAGGTGAGAGATATTTCGCTTTACTTAGAGTAAATGATGTTAATGGCATTTCACTTTCAGGAATTAGAAACAGGGTTCTTTTTGATGATTTAACACCCTTATTCCCAAAAGAAAAATTAAAGTTAGAAGTTGAGAATGATCCAAGAACTAATTCAGACATATCAACCAGAACAATAGACTTAATCTCTCCACTAGGGAAGGGACAAAGGGCATTAATAGTAGCGCCACCAAAAACAGGTAAAACCATTTTAATGCAAACAATTGCTCACGCAATTAGTATTAACCATCCAGAAGTCGTCTTAATGGTTCTTTTAATAGATGAAAGACCTGAAGAAGTAACAGATATGTCAAGGTCGGTAAAAGGTGAAGTTGTTAGCTCGACTTTTGATGAACCGGCACATCGTCACGTACAATTAGCAGAAATGGTTATTTCTAAAGCTAAAAGATTAGTTGAAGCTAAAAAAGATGTGGTTATCTTACTTGATTCCATTACAAGATTAGCGCGTGCTTATAATACAGTTATTCCCTCTTCTGGCAAGGTTTTAACTGGAGGTGTTGATTCAAACGCACTACAAAAACCAAAAAGATTCTTTGGTGCAGCTAGAAATATAGAGGAGGGCGGCTCTTTGAGTATCATTGCAACTGCTTTAGTCGACACTGGTTCAAAAATGGACGATGTTATCTTTGAGGAATTTAAAGGAACTGGTAATTCAGAAATTGTATTAGATAGAAAATTATCAGAAAAAAGAGTATTCCCAGCAATAGACATTACCAGATCAGGAACCAGAAAAGAAGAATTGCTGATTGACAGAGCAACCTTATCCAAAACCTGGATGCTAAGAAGAGTTGTGAACCCTATGAACGCAGTAGAAGCAATGGAATTCTTCAGTCAAAAAATGGCTAGCTCTAAAACCAATAAAGACTTTTTTAACTCAATGAATTCCTAAAAAACCATAAGAATTCCCTAGGTTATCAAAAAATATGACGCTAATTTTAAAGATAGGAATTGGCGCTAGAACTATAAATTCTTTATAGTAAAATGAATATTGTAAGATTTTTCTGCCCTTAGAAATTGCACAGGCTTATGTTCGACAGCTGAAAAGCCATAAGTTACACAGCATCCATCATAATTAACCCCAAGCCTCTTCATAATTACCTGATCTCCAACCATATCTTTAGTCATGTTAAGGTAGCCACTCACATTTCCATAAATTTTAGTTCTAAAACCTAAATATACCTGCTCCTGCTTTGCATTGCTTTGTGCATCCTCTTTAATAAATAAATAATTAGAAGATATATTAAAATTATTAAAATTCATGTTAAGATTTATATCACTCACTTCATTTTCATAATTTTCATTATTCAATTGGAAATTATAAATAAAATTAATCATTTTAGGTGATTTATAAGATAAAGAGCCGACTATATTTGATTTATTACCATTATTGAATCCTGTTATGGTAACATCTTGAACTTTATTATTTTTTCTATATCCCTGACCTAGTCCAAAACCAAAATCACCAACAGAATTAAATAATTTTGAGTTAATTCCGTAATTTAATCTCTGACCAGATTCATTTCTATCAAATCCAAGAAATCTATCTTCAAAAAATAAATTATTTTGAGTTAATTCTATATTATTAGTATCCTCATTTATAATATACCTATAATCCTTAGAGTAAGAACTATTAACAAAATTTGCTTTTGGCTCAATAATTAAAGAATAATTATTGCTTTTCTTTATTAAGGGCAAATTCCAAGATAATGATGTCTGAGGTCTGTAATTTTCTTGAGATCCTTTATAGATTGCTTGGTCAGTATTAGCATAATCCGTATCATCTATATTATATAAATCCCCTTGCAGTGAAGCTGATAATTTAAAAATATTACCATAAATATTCTTAGGTATAGTGATCTTGGGTATTAATGACAATCTTTTATATTGAAGGCCATTATTTTTAGATAAAATAGTCGCGTTACTTTGTATAGAATATGTTTCCTTCAATTTAGAACCCCTTTTCTCGAAATATGAATTAAAAATTGGTATAGAATTATTTTCTTTAACAGAATCTAATTCCAATTCCTGTATATCAAGTAATTTTATTGAATTATAATTATTATCCTCAATGTGATCAAAATCAACATATGAAACATTATATCCGGTAAAATCATTATGGTAATCTCTCAAATAATCCTCGTCACTAGTATGTTTTATATTGAAATTTAAATCAATATTATCCGATATTTTAATATCGCCAGCAGAATCCAACATCCACCTTTCCTCCATGGCCTGACTGGTTTCTACTATATTATTATTAGCATTTTCTAATTTTATATCATATTCTCCATTTTTAAGCAAATGACGATAATGATTTTTTATAATTAAATTTTTATTAGCAGGATGATATTGTAAAGTAGTGGTTAAATCTTTATTGGGAGCTATATTAAAATAATACGGAATTCTTAAGCCAAACCCAAGGTTATTAGTATTTGTATATGAGGAATGTAGGAAGCCACTCTTTCTTTTTGATGACTGAAGTGGAACACGAATATATGGCGTATAAAAAAACGGCACATCTTTAACTCTAAAAAAACCACTTTTTATTTTAATGGATCCATCTTCTTTATTAATAATTGCATCTCTTGATTTTAACGATATTAAACTAATATCATTTTTAGTATTTTTGTGATTATTTTTAATTATTGGATTTGGACAGAATGAAAATATAGAATTTTTAAATATACTTTTTGTTTTACTTTCTCTAATTATTCTAGGCGCTTTAACATAGGAGCCATCATTAAATATAATTTTTCCATCAATTAACTCACCCTTATTAAAATCATCTTTTATATCAATTTTTTCTGAAAAAATATTTCCAATATCATTATTCTTTAACCTAACGTCACCAATTGCCGTGATTAATTGCTTATTTTTATTATAAATAACTTTATCTGAAGTTAATTTGTCAGTCCCATTGGTAACTTCCACATTTCCTGTGGCAGTAATAATATTATTTTTTCTATCCCCTTCAACTTTGTCAGCCTCTAATTTGGTTGGAAATTTTGTAGCTTTAGCATCTGGAATTAAGGTTATTGTCAAAGATATTAAGAAAAAGAAATATTTCATTTTATTATTTTATTCAAAAAAATATTTAGTTATATCATTCATTAAAGTTGGGATTTGGTATAAAACTCTATTAACGCAACATTGATTGACCATCTTTATTTTCATTAGTTCTATCTTGTTTTAATTTTTTAATTCTTTCAACATAACTTAATGATTCCATGGATTTCTCCGTCAAAGTCATTTTACCCATCTTCTTTCCACCTTTACCTTTACCTTTTTTCTTTTTATGAATAAAGGCCTTATATTCCTCGGATAAACCCTGACCACCAGTCTCAAGATCTAAATCTTCAGATCCAAATTCTATAGAATCATTACTTTCTTCTTGTATTTCTTCATAATCCTGCTCCAATCCACCAACCTCGGTACCCAAATTCCTTTCTTTCTTCTTTTTTACAGCTATATCCTCTAAATTGTCTTTATTTTTCTTAATATCAGATTGCATATCATCGCAAATATTATCAATTTGGGTGTTATCTTTAACTTCGGCAGATTTATCTTCAGAATCTTTTTTGATAAATTTTTGATCATCATCCTCATCACTCTTGGTAATATTTATTTTTTTATCTTCCTCTTTTACGTGGAAGTCTTTTATATTCTTATTCATTTTTAATTTTAAGAATCTTATTCACTATATTTAAAGAAAATGTTAATTTTTCACTATCATTTTTAGGAAACAACATAAATAGTAATTTATTATTATGTAATTTAATAGTATTTTTATTTTCAAATATCATTGCTAATAATTTATCGGAATGCTCAAAGTAATTATCTTTAAATGACATCCAAATTCCATCTTGCTTTAATTCAATTTTTTCAATATTAGATTTCTGGCAAAGATACTTAATATAGGAAATTTCTAGTAAATTATTTATTTGCTCGGGTAACTTTCCAAACCTATCAATAATTTCAATTGCAAGCTGCTCTTTTTCTTCTAGGCTAGAAATTTGACTCATTCTTTTATAAAAACTTAACCTTAAGCCTAGATCAGATATATAATCATCTGGAATTACTAATGATATCTTAAGTTTAATTTGAGTATGGTATTTATTTACATATTCATATAATTCTTCTTGATTATTTTTATTTATTTTAGATATCTCTTCTTTAAGCATATCCTGATAAAGTTCTATTCCTGTTTCTTTTATATGGCCAGATTGCTCATCTCCTAATATATTGCCACCACCTCTAATGTCCATATCATGGCTAGCAATATTAAATCCAGCTCCAAGGGAATCAATTGTTTGCATTACCTGTAATTTTTTCTTAGAAACTTCAGTTAATTTTCTATGTGGGGGTGTTGTGATATAGGCATATGCCCTTATCTTTCCTCTCCCAACTCTCCCTCTTAGCTGGTATAGTTGAGATAATCCAAACATATGTGATTTATAGATAATTATTGTATTTGCATCCTTAATATCAATTCCAGATTCAATAATTGTAGTTGCAATCAATAGATGGAATTTACCATCATAAAAATCATTCATAATTTCATCCAATTCTTTGGCCGACATTTTTCCGTGAGCAGTTCTAACTATTACATCTGGAACTAATTTTGCTATTTTAGGATAAATCTCTTCTAAATCTCTAATTCTTGGTACGACAAAAAATATTTTACCACCTCTATAAAATTCACGCATTATAGCTTCTTTAATAATAACAGGATCATAATCCATAACAAAACTACGAATTGCAATGCGATCAATAGGAGGGGTCGCAATTAAACTTAAATCTTTAATCCCAGTTAATGACATTTGTAATGTTCTTGGTATTGGAGTAGCTGATAAATTTAAAACATGAACTTCATTTTTTAATTGTTTTAATTTTTCCTTCTGCGATACGCCAAAATGCTGTTCTTCATCTATTATTATTAAAGCTAAGCTTTTAAATTTAATTCTATCATTTAATAATGCGTGGGTACCTATGATTATATCTATTTTACCATTTTCTATATTTTCTTTGACTATTTTTGACTTAGAGAGTGTAATCATTCGAGACAGCTGAGCAATAGAAATATCAAAATCCTTGAATCTTTCAATAAAACTATGGTAATGTTGACGACAAAGTAGGGTGGTAGGAGTTATTATGGCAACTTGGTAACGCTTTCCTTCATTTTTAACAGCCATAAAGGCAGCTCTCATAGCTATTTCAGTCTTACCAAAGCCTACATCACCACATATCAGGCGATCCATTGGCTTACCAGCTTTTAAATCCTCCTCTATATCAGAGGTCGATTTAAGCTGATCTTCAGTATCAATAAATAGAAAGTTATCTTTAAATTTATTATATTCTATTGTTTTTGGTATTAATATATTTGCTTTCTTTAATTTTCTTTGAGCAGCTATTTTAATTAAAGCCTCTGCCGCCACCTTAACCCTCCTTCTAATGCTCTTGGAACGAGATTGCCAATTTGACGAACTACCTAATTTATCCAATTTAATCAAAGGATTATCTGCTCCATACCTAGTAATAAGATCAATATCTTCCACCGGAATAAACAAAGCATCTCCAGCAAAATAAGATAATTTTAAAAAATCATTAATTCTATTGCCAGCTTTTACATTTTCCAAGCCTTCAAATCTACCAATTCCATAATATCGATGTACCACTAACTCTCCTTTTGCTATTCCGAGTGATTCCCTAATTAATCCTGCGGCGATTTTTCTTGGTTTCCTGATATTATTTTTCTTTCCAAATATAGAATCTTCTGATATAATCAATATTTCATCATTATAGAATCCTATTTTTATATTAATTACTGATAATGCTATAATATTTCTTTTCAACTTATATAGCTCTTTTATTGAGCAAATCACTTTTGAAGTAATATCATTATTTAGAAGTATTTTCTCCAACCTATTTGCTGACCCTATAGAATTACATGAAATTAAAACTCTTGATTTTGTTGCATTTTGAGCTATAAATTCATCTATTAGTTTAAAAGCACTACATTTATTGCTTTTAGACGCTAAAAAGAAATCTGGGACTAATTTTAACCCCAAATCAATTGGTCTAGAAAAATAATTATTCTCAAAATTATCAAACCTTATTAATGTTCTATCTTTAAAATATTGATTTAATTCTTTTTGCCCTAAATAAAGCCTAGATGGTGGAATTGGATTATAAATATTACCCTCCATCCTGCTCTCTTTTAAAGTTTTAATTCTGGCTTGATAATATTGTTCTATTTCATCAAATCTATCACGGGCTTTATTTTCTATTTTATTTTCTAATGTTATTATTGCTTTATTTATATCCAAATAATCAAAAATATTATTTAAATCTTGATTAAAGAATAAAGGCATAAAATGCTCAATTCCAGAAACGTTCCTACCTGACACTACTTCCTCATAAAATAAATCATTCTTAGGAATTCCAAATAAATTACGATAATTTCTTTTAAAATTAGAAATAGATTCTTGATTTAATATAATTTCCTTACTAGGAAGCAGGCTAATCTGCTTTATCTCCTCGCTGCTTATTTGTGTTATAGGATCAAAAATTCTAATAGATTCAATTACATTGCCAAAAAAATCTAATCTATAGCCAGCTATCTCTTTATTTTCTTGATTTTGAATAATTATATCGATGATTCCACCTCTAACCGCAAACTCTCCGACATTATCAGCCGTAGGACTTCTTTGATAACCATTCTTAATTAATATACCAATTAGATCATCCAGATTAATCTCATCTCCATTTTTTAATATAAAACCAGATTTAGCAATATTATTAATTGGTATATTTTTCTGTATTGCGGAATTTATAGTAGCAATAACTAATGTTTTATTTTTTATTTTACTTTTTAAATAAAATAATGTCTCTATCCTACCAGCAACAATATTAGGCTTTGGGCTAGATTTATCAAACGGAATAGAATCCCAAGCTGAAAAAGTTAGTATATTTAATTCAGGAAATAAAAATTTAATCTGCTGCCTTAACTCTAGAATCCTTGCGTCATTTTCTACTATATGAAAAAATAATTTATCACTAGAGTTGCTAATAAATTCAGCAAGAATATATGACACTGCATCATCAGATATTTTAATGATATCTGTTTGACTAGATATATTATGTAATTTTATTTTATAATTCAAAATTATCTGGATTTGGCATTGATACTATCTTCAAATTTTGAACCAAAAGGGTCCAGGTAGCATTCTACCCTTGACTTATCAAATCTATGTATAGAGATTTTTGTATTTTTATTATTTACATATGAATAATAGCCACTTGTGTCTTTTCCGCCCTTTATAGCACTATTGGACACATCATATACATTCATAATCCATTTATTACCCATATTAAATTGATGATTACTAGCCTCTCTTAAATCTAGACTAAAAGGGTTTTTAATATTATTTGCTAAAATAGAAATTTTCTGACTTTTAGTAAATTTCATATTTGATACTATATTTTTACTATTAGATACATTGAGCAATAATTCAACATCCTGCAAATCAGCACGTTTTATTACATATTTTTCTTTATTGCTTCTAATTGGCCAAAAAATAGAAATTTCAGATCTACCAAAGTTAATTAACGAAAATGTTTCTTGTGAATATTTGGAGGTTTTTAAGAATAATTTTAAATTAGTTTTATTTTTTATATTTGATATAATAATATTACCCAGCGGAACATTTTTATAACTCCTTAAATCAACAGGAATTATTTTAGCATTTACTCTTGATGATTCAATGGATTTTACTATCTGAGATAACACACTAATGTCTGTTATTTGAGAATTAGTTCTTAAAGATATATTTGACCTTCTTTTTTCTTCTTTCTCGCTAATCTTATTAAACAAATTATGTCGTCTGTTAATTTCCTGTCCAGCATCGCTACAGTCAATATGAATAACGGGAAAACTATTACATGATTGTAAAAATATTGCTAATGCTAATATTTTTAATAATAAGCTTAATTTATAGAAATATTTCATGATATATTATTTTAAACCATAAAAACCTATCATTTATAATAATTAAATTAATAAATCTCTATCTCAATATCTTGAGTAATTTTTGCAATAATTTCTTGCTTCCTTGTATTTATAAGTGCTTTTTCAATATTATCCTTAACATCTTTATATTCTGGTATTTTTGTAATTCTAGTGTCTTGTAATTTAACTATATGCCATCCAATTTTAGTTTTAAATGGTTTAGATATTTTATTTTTCTTAAGCTTTAATATTTCCTGCTCAAACTCCTTAATTATAGAGCCTTCAATTATATAGCCAATTTCTCCACCTTTTTCTGCCGTCTGTGAATCGATAGAGAATTTTTTTGCCACATCAGCAAAGGAATTTTTATTTAAACTATTTTTAGCTTTATTTATGTCTTTTTTGTTGCTAGTTAATATATGGCTAACTAAATATTCCTTTTTACCTTTTGCATTATTTACTATTTCGTTATATTTTTCCTTAATTTGGTTTTCATTAATCTTTTTTTGCGCTCTTTGGTTAAGATAACTATCTCTTACTTCTTGAATCGCTAACCTTGCCAAAAAAGGGCTATGCTTTTTATAGCTATTATGTTTTAAGGCTTTATTTAAAACTACCTGTTCAATAAAAATCTTTTTGATTACTTCTTCTTTTTGCTCTTTATTGATATTATCGAATGTTAAATTTTTATCAATTCGGGATAGTAATCTATGGACCTGGTCCATATATATATTAACGTTATTTACTTTAGCTATAATTTTACCCTTATTTTCACCACTCAAAGATAGGTCTATTTTCATTTTATTATTATATAAATAAGAATAAAACAAAGATGTACATAATATTCCAACAATAAATCCTAATATTATATTAGAATTAAACTCTCTTTTAAATAAATTAATAATTTTACTTTTTTTCATTCTGATCTAGCTTATAATTAACAATTCAACTTAAAATAAAATTTACTATTATTGATTATTTAATTTTCTTTTAGCAACTTTCTTTTCTTTTAAATATTTGCGATATTTAGAAACATAGTAATTATGTTCTTTAAGATTAGTTGAAAATTCATGTCCTCCATTTCTTCCCGAAGCAACAAAATATAAATATTTAGTTTTAGGAGGGTTTAAAACTGATTTTATTGAATCAATCCCAGGGTTACAAATTGGAGTAGGGGGCAAGCCATAAATATGATATGTATTAAATTCTGACTTATTCCAGATATCTTTCCTTCTAATTACTCTTTCTAGGCTTTTATCGCCCTTTGTAAAAGAATAAATAATTGTTGGATCAGATTGAAGCTTCATGCCAATTCTTAATCTATTAGTAAATACAGAGGCAATTTTAGGTCTCTCAGAGGCAAGTCCTGTTTCCTTCTCAACGATAGAAGCTAATATTAAAGCATCTTGCTTTGTTTTCAATGGAATCGTCTTATCTCTTTTTTCCCACAATTCATCAATAGCTTTATTCATGGCCATTTTCATCCTTTTTACAGTTGATGCCTTGGTATCGTTATATGAATAAAAATAAGTTTCTGGTAATATAGCTCCATCAACTATATTTTTAGGCATTTTCCCAATTAAACCGTAAGATTTATCAATTATTTTTGAAACAGAATCAGATGATAACCCCTCAGCAATAGTTACTTTTCTAAAAGAAACATATCCTTTGTTAATTTTATGCATTACTTTATAAGAGGATAATTTCTTTTCGAAAAAATATTCACCATATCTTACTGTTGGATTATATCCTTTAAAAATCTGAGACACATAAAGAAATACCCTTGGATTTCGTATTATTTTTTCCTGATGAAGCTTATTTACAACCTCTGTAAATGTTGAGCCATTTTCAATAATAAATTTTTTATCTGCATCATGATAAAAATTTGGAGAATGAAAATACATAATCAGTAAGAATATAGCTATCAAACATGATAGTACAATTACTGAAAATAATGCCAAGATGTTAAGAATTAGTTTTTTTAACATTAATTATTAATGTAGAATTATATTTTTTTTATTATAAGGCAAGCATTGGTTCCACCAAACCCAAAGGAATTAGACATAATATTATTTAAATTATCATGTTCTTTGGCTTGATTAGCAACTAAATCTATATCGCAAGATTCAGATGGATTGTCCAAATTAATTGTTGCTGGTAATATCTTATCCTGAAAAGCTAATATACTAAAAATCGCCTCAACACTACCAGCAGCACCAAGTAAGTGACCTATAGATGATTTTGTAGATGACATTGATAAATCGTAAGCATGATCTTTGAATAATTTTTTTACTGAATTTATTTCTATTTCATCGCCAAGAGGAGTAGAAGTGCCATGTGCATTAATATATTGAATATCTTCAGGATTTAAATTGGCATCTTTCAATGCGCATTGCATAGCCCTAATTGCGCCCCTGCCTTCACTTTGAGGTGCTGTAATATGATTGGCATCTCCAGACATTCCATATCCTGTAATTTCAGCATATATTTTAGCGCCCCGCTTTTTAGCATGCTCATATTCTTCCAAAACCAATATTCCAGAACCTTCTCCTATAACAAATCCATCTCTATCTTTATCCCAAGGTCTTGAAGCCTTTGTTGGATCATCGTTAAAATTAGTTGATAAAGCTCTAAGGGCCGCAAAACCACCAACACCTGTTTTACATATTGTAGCTTCAGTTCCGCCACAAACCATAACATCAGCATCACCATAAGCTATTATCCGAGAAGAGTCACCAATTGCATGCGTTCCAGTAGCACAAGCTGTAACAACTGAATGATTAGGACCCATGAAGCCATGTTTAATTGAAACTTGACCTGAGGCTAAATTAATCAAACTAGCAGGTATAAAAAATGGACTTATTCTTTTTGGACCTCTATCTTTTATCAAATAAGATGTAGCCTCAATTGAAGGAAGGCCTCCAATACCAGATCCAATCATCACTCCCGTCCTGAATCTTTCTTCATCGTTACTGGGAACCCAGCCAGAATCTTTGACAGCTTCATCTGCTGCACCAACAGCAAAATGAACAAATCTATCTGATTTTTTTTGCTCCTTTACATCAATGAAATCATTAACATTAAAATCATTATCACCAGTGCCACAAGAAACCTCACCAGCTACTTTGCTGGAAATATCACTAGCGTCAAATAAACTAATATTACCTATTCCCGACTCTCCCTTAATAAGTCTTTGCCAGGTATTTTTAACATTATTACCAAGTGGCGTAACCATTCCGATTCCAGTAACCACAACTCTTCTTTTACTCATGATATTTTAATTAAAAAATTATTAATATTATTAAATTAGCCCATGATTTTAATACGTAAATTCTAAATAATCAAGTTTTATGGCAATATTTAATTTAATACCAATTATCAGATTAAACTATACATTTAGGCAAAATATTTTTAATCAGAAATCATTGCAAAAATCTCTAGCGTATCACAGGATATATGGTAAGATTTTTGTAATGATTTCTAGTTAAAAAGATAAAGTACAGACACAACTTTAAGATAGTTTAATGGTTGATTTTAATAGATTTTAATATAATATCACAATCTAATACCAATTCCCATCTTTAAAATGGGTTAAAATAATAAACAATCTAACTTCATCTTTAAATTACACTAATTTTAAAATTAAAATGAGCAGATCTCCTAATTTAAATATTATCATTAAATCTTTAGATAAAATATCTAATAAAATAGCTCGAGATTTCGGAGAAATTGAAAATTTACAAAATAATAATTTTGCCGCTTTAAAATTTGCAAATTCATGTTATAAATCAGTCAAAGAAAAAATTACTAGAGACCTAACAACAATTAATCCTCAATATAATATCAAATTTCTTGATGGGGAAGAAGTCACTAATGATAAAAATTCAAGATTTTGCTATATCGTATCGCCAATTGACGGTCTTTTAAATCTTGCGCGCTCAATTCCTAGCTTTACCAGTATAATTGCCTTAGAAGAAACGATAGACGGCAAAAAAGAAATTATCTGCTGCGCCATAAATGACATTGTTCACGGAGAAATATATTCCGCAGCAAAAGGAGGTGGAGCCTTTTTAAACAATAGAAAAATCAGAATTTCATCCAATAAACCTTTAAATAACGTTCTATGCTCAATAACAAATAAAAAATTATTATCCAGCAAGTTGCTAGATAATAAAAATTTTACACTACAGCTAAGAAATTGTTCCAGTCTTGACGTTGCCCATTATGTTGCAGGAAAAATAGATTTGATAGCATTTAACAAGGATGACAATAAAATTCTAAATATTACCTCTATTTTAATAAAAGAATCAGGCGGGTTTATTGAAGAAAAAGAAGATCTAACAATAGTTAGTAATAATAAAATTCTAAAATAATGCAATTTCTTGATGAGGCAAAAATATTTATTGAATCAGGCAAAGGCGGTAATGGCTGCGTTAGCTTTAGAAGGGAAAGATTTGTACCAAGAGGAGGTCCAAATGGTGGAGATGGAGGGCAGGGTGGAGATGTTATATTTAAATGCTGCAACCATCTGAATACTCTAATAGATTTTCGCTATACTCAACATTTTAGGGCTGCAGCAGGTATCTCTGGACAGGGATCAAATAGACATGGTGCCAATGGTAAAAATTTAATTATAAATGTTCCAATTGGAACACAAATCTTCGATGAAAATAGTGACGAACTATTAGCTGACTTAACAATAAAAGATCAAGAAATTACACTAGCTAAAGGAGGTCATGGTGGCCTTGGAAATACTAATTTTAAAAGCTCTATCAATCAAGCCCCAAGAAAAGCAACCTCAGGAGGAGAAAATGAAAAACTTTACATCTGGCTTAAATTAAAATTAATTTCCGATTCAGGCTTGGTAGGACTTCCTAATGCTGGAAAATCAACTTTCTTATCCATAACAACAAGGGCAAAGCCAAAAATAGCTGATTATCCTTTTACAACAATAAAGCCTCAACTTGGCGTTGTTTATATTGACGAAAGTGAATTTGTCTTAGCTGACATACCAGGCTTAATAAAAAATGCCAGTCTAGGTAAGGGTTTGGGTGATAAATTTTTAAAACATATTGAAAGATGTGGTGTTATTTTGCACTTAATTGATATTAACGGTGATGATATATCCAAAGATTATCAAACTATTAGGACCGAATTAGAGGGTTATCATGGCGACCTTTCTAGTAAAAAAGAAATTATTGCTTTAACAAAAACAGATACATTGGATGAAGATGAAGTAAAGGAAAAACTAGCTAGTTTTAAAAAATCTTTAGGAAAAAATAAAAAAGTCTTTACTGTTTCCGCTGTTACTGGCAAGGGTAAAAAACCACTACTTCGAGAATTATTTAATATTATTAAAGAATATAAAAAAGAAACATGACTTTAGCTATAATTACCGGTAATGGAGATCTGCCAAAATTAATAATTAAAGAATGTCAGAAAAATAAACAAGATTTTATTGTAATTCTAATTGAAGGACAAGTAAATCATGAAGAATATAAAAAATATCCATATCACATTATTCAAGTTGGCCATGTTTCTCAGGCACTATCAATATTAAAAGACAATAAGGTAACAAAAATTGTCTTTGCCGGAGGTGTAAAAAAACCATCTTTTACAAATATTAAAGTCGATAAACAAGGGGCGGTATTATTATCAAAAATAATAGCTAATAAAATTTTTGGTGATGATAGTATTTTAACCACCATCACTAATTTCTTTGCTAAAAAAGGCTTCAAAATAGTTGGTGCAGATGAAATCATAAAAGACATTATTTCTACTAAGGCCATTTTAACAAAAAAGAGGCCAACAAAATCAGATTTAGAAAATATTCAAATTGCCAAAAATGCTCTTGAGGTAATGTCTGACATCGACATTGGTCAATCAATTATTGTTCAGCAAAAACAAATCATAGGAGTTGAGGCGGCTGAGGGTACGGATAACTTAATAAATAGATGCGTAAAAATTCAATTTAACATAGGTGACAGGGCTATATTGGTAAAAATGAAGAAAAAAAATCAGAATACCAAAATTGATCTACCGACAATTGGTGAAAAAACAATTAATAATTTAATTAAGGGAGATTATGCTGGAATAGCCTTTAAAGCTGGATCAACCCTAATATTAAATAAAGAAAAAATAATTAAAAAAGCTAATGAAAATAATATTTTCATCATAGCTATCTAGAAACTCCTCCCACTTCACTCTTAGTATTTTTTAAACGATCTTCAACATCATCCATTAATGTTTTTCTAAGATCTAGATTTGTTATAATCTTCTTTGCATTATCCTTGAGACTTTTAAGACTCGGATCTTCTTCCCTTAGCTCCTTTTGTATTTGCTGATAAGGAGTTTGGTTTGAATTAAGAACCTCCCGCTTGGAGTCTTGGCTCAATAAAAGCTGTCTCAATGCAGTTATAAAATCTTGATCTTGAGCTAATTTTACTGCAGGATCTTGCCCTGAAGCAACCTTGCCTACCCAAGATCTCGTCTCAGAAGCTTTTTCTTCCAACCCTAACCTGGCACGCCAGGAACTGGATTTCTCTTTATTTTCTTTAACATCTATTCTCCCAGAATTTTGAGTTACCGAACTATCTTTAGTTACTGAACTATCTTTTAAACCTTCTTGTTCTTTTATTTTATTTTTCTTTACAAATAGATTGGAAAAAAGATCCCCTAAATTAGCAAAAAAGCTTTTTTTAGGTGGAGGAAGCTGAGATTTAATATTTTCTTCATTTTTAATTTTATAATAAATATCTAGTTTTGCCGCTTCTTTTTTTTGAATGTTTTGATCTACTTTTTGCACATCTTCAGATAAAACCTCCATCTCATTTTCAATAGTTTTAATTTTTGATTTTATTCCAGCAACAATTTTGTCATTATTATTATTCTCACTTATTAAATCATTATCCTCTTTCTTGATTGCAACTTCAGCATCTTCATTTTTTAATATACCATCTTTTATAACCTTTAATTCAACTATCTTTTCAAAAATCACATTTGGTTTTGGCTCAATCATTTCACGCATAGAGTTAATATTAATTTTATTTTTATTAATACAATCTTCTATTAAAAATACTTGGTTTTTAACTCCAATATTATTAAAAATAATAGCCATTATTTTTTTATCATCTTTTTCCAAAGACGCATCAAGTAAATTTAATATTTCATCTTGAATTGCCTCACTAGAAGATCTACAATTTTCTAGCAATATTGTTAATCTATTGTAACGAGTACCTTTTTTTAAAATACCACCTCTTTCATTCATTTGACCGTCTCTTATATAACCTGTAAATTTTCTTATATCATATAGTTTTGATATTTCTTCAGTTGTTAAATCATCAATTTCTATGTCATTACTTGCTTGATAGGTTTCACTATTTGATATTTCTTCAATTAAATCATAAATTTCATTGTTAATATCATCTCTTTGCCTTTCAAGAAGCTTTTCTTCTTCTTTATATTGATTTTGCTTCACCATAATCATATCTTGTTTTGACGCATTGAGATCCAAGGTATTTCGCAATAATCTTACCTCTCCCATTACAGTCTCTTTATTCTTTAGATTTTCTAATATATCACTGTCTTTTTCCTGTAACTCAACCATTGCTTCAAAAATCATATTTGGTTTTGGTTCTATTATTTTACGCATAGAGTCAATATTAATTTTATTTTTACCAATACAATCTTCTATTAAAAATTTTTGATTCTTAACTCCAATATTATTAAAAATAATAGCCATTGTTTTTTCATCATTTTTTTCCAAAGACGCATCAAATAAATTTAATATTTTACCTTGAACTGCCTCACTAGAAGATCTACAACTTTTTAACAATATTGTTAATCTATCGTAACGAGTACCTTTTTTTAAAATACCACCTCTTTCATTCATTTTACTTTCTTCTATATAGCCTGTAAATTTTCCTATTTTTAATGATAAGTCTTCCTCAGCCTTATCATTCATATAAACTTCTTTATTATCCATCTCTATTAGCTTATTAATTTTATCTATAATACCCCCTCTTTCTTCTTTAAGTAACGATCCATACCTATTAAATTGATTCTGTTTTTGAGAAATAAGATTATTGACTTTTGTATTACTATTTCCTATTTCCTGTAATGATTTTAAAAATAACTCCTTATTATCTTTATTTTGCAATATTTCATCCTTTACAGCTTGTAACTCAATCATCTTTTCAAAAATCACATTTGGTTTTGGCTCAATCATTTCACGCATAGAGTCAATATCAATTTTTTTACCACCAATACAATCTTCTATTAGAGAAGCCTGATCTCTAGCTCCAACATTGTTAAAGATAACAATTAACACTTCATTATCTTTTTTTGCCAATGCCTCATCAAATAAATTTAATATAATATTCCAGATCTCATCGTCACATTGCTGACAATCTTCTAGTAAATATGATAATCTATCAAGATTTATATCATTCATTTTGCCAGTCTTAGCTAAATCCTCCTGAAATTCTAATAATTTTTCTTTTATAAATTTTTCTTCAGCAACCCCATCACGAATTAAATTATCAATTTCATTGTTAATAGCATCCTCTTTATTAAGCAGCTCTTTCTTTCTTACCTGAAGCTGCTCCATTCTTTTTTCCAAATTATCTTGCAATACTTCAATCTCTTTATTCTTATTATTTAATTCTATAATTTTTTCATTATGTTCCGACAATTCTTCTTCTTTACCTTTAATTATATTTTCAATATTTTTTTTATTTTTTTCACTTTCCTCTTGTTCGATTAAGCTGTCCTCAAGAAAAGAATTTTCTTTTGCTAATTCATTAATATCTCTATCTAATTCATCTTTTTGATCCCGCCCTTTATTCATCTCAACTTGACTTAAATCATCAAATTTTTTACCTACAAAATTTTCAACTTTTTCATTAAACTCTTTTTGAGCTAATGCTAAATCACTTCTTAATTCAGAAATAAACTCTTTCACGCCCGACTTAGACAAGGCATTACTTTGACCAAGTAAGGCAGCCTCAAGCAAATATTCTTGGGATTTCTTTGGGTTACCTCTTTTATTATAAATTTCAGATAATTGCCAAAATGCATCAGGATTTTTTCCATATTCAGCAGAATCTTTGAAATAATCTAAAGCTTCTAATTTATCTTCTTTTTTTGAACTATTCATTAATTCCATGGCTATTGAATACATGTCTTGACCAGATAAAAGAGATTTATCCTGATCACTTAAGCTGCCCTCTAACCTTCTTTTATCCACTAAATGAGCATGGCTTCTATCTGACGATACTGGGTTTTGTAAAATCTTTGCAGTTTTTTTCATTCTTTCCCTACAGGCATCTTGATCAAACCCTAATTTAATATTATGATTCAAATTATCTTCTAAATTAGATTCATTAAATTCATATTTAGCAAGCTCCCTATTTTTTATATTATTTTGAGAATCTCTTACTGTATTCAGTTCTAACTTTAGATTTTCTTTATTTTTTTCAATAATATCTAGCTTCATCTTTTCAGTCTTTTTATTTTCCTCAATAGTTTTTTCTTGCTCTATTTTTCGATTTTCACCATTTAAATCAATCTTTTTCACAATGTTATTAGCAGTATTTTTTAAAAACCCAAAAGTTCTTTTAAACAAAGATGATTCTTTTGTAATCTTCTCTAATATTATTTCAAACAAGTCTTCATTTACAACATCAGCCACCAATTTATTATATTCTTCTCTAGATTTTTCTTGCAGATTTTTTTCTTTTTGCAATTCATTATTGATCGCGTCATTTTCTAAAGCTTTGGGGTGAGAACCTCTTCCAGCTTTAAGTAAAAAATCTTTAGATTTTTGAGGATCAGCAGCAACATCACCTTGAGAATTTGCATAAATTTCAGATAAAACGTAAGCTGCATCAGGATTTTTGCCGTAATTCCAAGATATTTCAAATAATTTAACAGCTTTTTCAGGATTTGTTTCTTGAAGTCTTTTTCCTAAAATATAAAAATCATCATTAGTTAATAATGCCAAACCTTCAATAACAACTATTGATTTCTTGATAGCTGTTAATTCCATTTCTAAATTTTTAACATTTTCATTAATATTATTAATTTCCCTCCTGGCGCCTACAATATCTTTATTTACACCCTGAAGTTCTTTATTTAATTTTACTTGTTTAGATTTTGTTTCTTTGGTCTCTATTCTAAAAAAAGATTCTTTATCTTTTTGCCTTTTTCTATAATTTATTGCTTCAATTTCTGTTTTTCTTGCAAGAAGTTTTTTTAAAGATTCGCTAGCTTGTGAATAGGAAGTATTTTTTCTATTATTTTGGATTGCCTTCTCTAATTCATCCTTCTTTCTGTTTAACAATACAAATTCTTCTTCAGATTCTTCTTTGGATTCTTTTGAAATTATCTTAACAGCATGTTTAGTGATATTATATTTTTCTATATTTTTTTCAATCTCATCTATTAAGGGTTTGTGATCCGCTTTAGTTTCTTTGTATATATTTTGATAGGGAGGTTTTTTAATTAAAGCATTTGATAAATCTTCTCTTGTTAGTTTATTTATATCAGAATGAGATATTTTATTATTCAATTCTTCTTTTATTTTAGCTTTCATTTTAGCTTCTACAGAAGAATTTGTAATTTTTAAAGAAAGTATCTTTTCATCTTTGGTAGCTTGGCTGTCATATTCGCCAGGCTGAAGATTTTTTTGAGAAAATTTTATAATTTCATCTGCAGAAAATTCATTTAATAATTTATGTATTAATGATATATATTCTGTATTTTGCAATAATTTTAATGGTTTTTTAAAAAAATCTGGCAATGAATGTAATCTTTTTGCTATATCATTTTCAAGTGGAATCAAAGATTGGTTAACAATTTGTATTACGTCATTTTGATAATGCTCATAATGCTGTATAATATTTATTATTTGACCTATTGTAGCAATTTCTATTTCATCGTCAGAATTATTTATTGCCCTCTCTACAAATTTAGTAAATAATTTTTTAGGAGCATTTAGATTTGGATACATAGTAAAAAAACTAGATACTGCCTCTGGCGTATTTTCAGAAATAGTAAATATTGTATTGATAATATCACGATTATCTATATTTTGATCAGGCAGAATGCTAAGATTATATGAAATATAGTTACGCAAAGGAGTTCGATATTCAGTTTCAGGAATTTTGTCATTTTTCAAATGATTTTTATCCCACTCATTCATTACATCTATTATTTCTTTGGCTTTTTTTAGATTTGTAATAATTGATTGTGCTACTACATATTCTTGACTTTTAATTAGTTCGTCTACACTCTTTTTTATAGAATCTATTGTCATTGGATTTTTAGAATTTCTTTCTTTATCATTTACTTCTTTTGACATAATATAATCAATTAAATTAATAAAAAAACTAATGCCGAAGTTTTTTCTTTAATGAGCAAATATAACTAAATATTTTTTAGATACAAATTATTTAAAGATAGAAATTGGCATAGTCTAATCATAACACATTATTTAATGGTTGTCAAATATATCGCCAAGATATATATCTAAAGAGATAGCAAATTGAAAGGTACCCATTTTTTAAACAAACATTACTCTTCCAATTTATCAACAAATTCAGTTTATTTAGTTAATGCAAATTTATCAACAAAAAACCTCTTAAAAAAATCACCACCATGCAAATTTGCGT